>NZ_AMRI01000002.1 GCF_000299915.1 Gallaecimonas xiamenensis 3-C-1 | reverse complement strand
CTTGCCGCGCTTTCCCTTGGCAACGAGACGGCATTATAGGGAGGCGATTTTTGATCTCAAGATCTTTTTGAGCCAGCCAGCGCGATCGCTGAAAAGATCGACAAGGGGGTTCATCTTTGCGCATTGTTGTAAATAAAGTTAACATGCACGCGTTTTAGATTTATCAACTCTGGTCTTTTACATACATACCAATGAGCAAAATCATGCCTTCTACTATCGCGCTTATCGTTCTTGCGATACTGGGATACGTCTTACTGTCTTTTATCCCTGTTGATTTCCCCCAGGCTCCGGCCTTGTTATTTAGCATCGGCGTCCTGTTGGGCGGCGTTCTGGTCTGGCTGCTGAACAGGCCCAAGAGCCAAGCCACGACCACTGCCGAAATAGCCACAGTTACCCTTTATGTGGGCAACCTGCCCTATCGCGCCAATGAACAGGCCGTACAACAAGCCTTTGAACGTTACGGACGGGTGTTGTCGGTCAGGCTGATGAAGGACCGCCAAACCGGGCGGCGCCGGGGCTTCGGCTTCGTGGAAATGCTTCAGGCCGATGCCGAGAAAGCGATCCGGGGTCTGAACGATGCCCAGTTCCAGGATCGCACCATCAAGGTTCGGGAAGCTAAGGATCGCAAGGATCAAGAAGAAGAGTGAAGAGGTAGAAACTCGGGCACAGCCCCGGGTTGCAGCCAGCGGCGCAGTAGCGCCAGGCCCTTGGGATCTTCTGCCGTATGATAAAGGTGGCTCAGGCCACCTTTTTTATTGCCTGTAGCTTGTGGCAATAAGCTGGCGACCCGGCGCGCTATGGCTTGCCCCGAATCCACCAATATCACCCCGTTGCCCAGCACCTGGGCCAGCTCTTCCTTTAATAAAGGAAAGTGGGTGCAACCAAGGATCACCGTATCGGGCCCATGGCCATTAAGCCAAGGTGCCAATACCCCTTCGAGCCTGGCCATATCCACCGGCTCGCCCCTGAGCTTGGCTTCGGCCATTATCACCAATTCGCTCGACCCCAGGCGCAGTACTGTTTTGTCCTTGGCAAAGTCCGCTTCAAGCTGCCGAGTATAAGGACGGTTAACGGTACCTGGAGTCGCCAGAAGGCCAATCTTGCCGCTGCGGGTCTGCAGGGCGGCCGGCTTGATGGCCGGCACCACGCCAACGATGGGGAAGTCGAAGCGGGCCCGAAGTTCCGGCAACACCAAGGTGGATGCGGTATTGCAGGCCACCACCGCCAAGGCAATGGGGTGGCGCGCTGCTATCTCTTCAAAGACAGCCAAGACCCTGGCTACCAACACCGACTCGGTCAGCTCCCCGTAGGGAAAGGCAGCATCGTCCATGGCATAAATAGCCTGCCATTGGGGCAAGCTATGGTGAACTTCCTGCCATACCGACAGACCACCGACCCCGGAATCAAAAAACAGCAGCTGACTCATGCTCTCGACTGTGACCTGCCTTTAGTTACATGGCGCCCAGTCTATCAGCACTGGACATTGAGTGCGCCTTGCCTATCATTTGCCTCCCTACAGAGGAGGCAAGCATGCAGACACCGGGTGCGGTTTACCCAGACCACTACGACGCTCAACTGGCCGAGAAGGTCCAGCGCCTTGGCGCCTTGATGGCCCCTTTCGGTGCACCGACGCCGGAGGTGTTTAGCTCCAACCCCAGCCACTACCGGATGCGGGCCGAGTTCAGGGTCTGGCACCAGGGGGACGACCTCTTCTATATCATGTTCGACCAGGAGTCCCGCGAGCGCATCCGGGTGGACAGCTACCCCATGGGCAGCGCCCTGATCAACACCTTGATGCCGGTCGTTATCGACCTGCTCAAACCCAATACCCTGCTGCGTAAGAAGCTGTTCCAGGTGGAGTTCCTGACCAGCCAAAGCGGCGAAGCGGTGGTGAGTCTGCTTTACCACAAGCCACTGACCGATGAATGGGAAGTGGAAGCGCGCCAGCTGCGCGACAAACTGCAGCACTATGGCCGCATCGACCTTATCGGCCGCGCCAAGAAGCAAAAGAAGGTGCTGGATCGGGACTTCGTGGTGGAAAAGCTCCAGGTCAAAGGCCGCAGCTGGACCTTTCAGCAAGTGGAAAACAGCTTCACCCAGCCCAATGCCGGCATCAACGAGAAGATGCTGACCTGGGCCCTGGATTGCACCGCCGATATCGGCGGCGACCTGCTGGAGCTTTACTGCGGTAACGGCAACTTCACCCTGCCCCTGTCCACTCAGTTCGACAAGGTGCTGGCCACCGAGATCGCCACCAGTTCGGTTGCCTCGGCACAATACAACATGCGCGCCAACGGCATCAGCAATGTCACCGTAGCCCGCCTGGCCGCCGAGGAGTTCACCGAGGCCATGGAAGGCAAGCGTGAGTTCCGCCGCCTCAAAGGGGTCGACCTCAAGGCCTTCCATTGTCGCACCATAGTGGTGGACCCGCCCAGGGCCGGCCTGGACCCGGCCACCGAACAGCTGGTGGCGGGCTACCAGTACATTCTTTATATCTCCTGTAACCCAGAAACCCTGGCCAAAAACCTTGAGACCCTGACCCAGACCCACAGGGTGGAGAAGCTGGCGCTATTCGACCAGTTCCCCTATAGCCACCATATGGAATCCGGTGTCTGGTTGGTGAAGAAATAAAAAAGCGGCCCAAGGGCCGCTTTTTCATGGGTTGGCTTTCAGGCTGGCCGCCCCTTTAGCCACCATGCGCAATTGCATCATCACCTTCTCGGCCAGACCCTTGCGGGCGCTGCGGGACAGGTCCAGGGCTTCGGCCCCGGCCGAGAACACCAGGGTTACCATGGCGTCGGCCTGGACCCGGGCTTCATCCTCGGCAAAACCCATTTCTTTTTGCAGGTAGTCACCCAACTCGGCAATAAAGTGCTGGATCTCACGACTGACCGCCGCCCGGAACGCCGCCGAGGTGCCGGAGCGCTCCCGTAGCAGCAGCCGAAAGACGTTACCGTTGTCGTTGATGAACTCCATAAAGGTGTCCACCGAAGTACGAATAACCGAGCCGCCACTGGAACCGGCAATGCGGGCCCGGGCCTGGCGCATCAACTGGCGCAGGGTCAGGCCGGCTTCGTCCACCAGGGTCAAGCCCAACTCATCCATATCTTTGAAATGGCGATAGAAAGAGGTTGGGGCTATGCCCGCTTCCCGGGTGACCTCCCGTAGGGAAAGGTTGGAAAAGCTGGTCTCGGCGCAGAGCTGGCTAAGCGCTGCGTCGATGATGGCGCGCCGGGTTTTGAATTTCTGTTGAGCGCGTGGCCCCATACCAAGCTCCCTGTGCAAAAGAGGCCTATTCTAGCGCCATTTACCGGCGGTATCACAAGGCCGGACCAGCGACCCAAAGCTGAACCCGGATCAAGATTCCGGCTTGCCTCCATTGACAGTCAACCGGCAGCCACATAAATTAGCGCACAGTTGTAAGCTTAAATTGGTAAAAGCGATGAAAAAGCCCCCGATCATCTGGGCCAACGTGACCTTCTTCGTTGTCTCAACTCTGATGGCCCTGGTGGCCGCACCGCTGTGGGGCTACTTCCACGGCTTTGCCGCCTGGCACTGGGTTGCCCTGGTAGTGCTGTTTTGCTACTGCAATCTGTCCATCACAGCCGGCTATCATCGCCTTTGGTCACACAAGACCTACCAGGCCCACCCGGCTCTGCGCTGGTTTTTCGCCTTGGGCGGCGCCCTGGCCATTCAAAACTCGGTATTGCACTGGTCTTCCGACCACAGGGTGCACCACCGCCATGTGGATAACGACGACGTAGACCCCTACTCCGCCGGCCGCGGTTTCTGGTATTCCCATATGGGTTGGATGCTGCGCGAGTATCAGGCCAGCCGCTATCAGGACTACAGCAATGTCCGCGACCTGCAAAAAGATCCCATTGTGGAATTCCAGCACCGCCATTACTGGGCCATGGTGTGGAGCCTGAACCTGGGCCTTCCCATACTGCTGGGCCTGGCCTTGGGTGACGTGTTCGGCGCCCTGCTGATGGTGGGCTTTGTGCGGTTGTTCCTGACCCACCACACCACCTTTTTCATCAACTCCCTGGCACATATCTGGGGCCGCAATACCTTTAGCAGCAAGCACAGCGCCAAAGACAACGGCTTTCTGGCCCTGCTGACCTTCGGCGAGGGTTACCATAACTTCCACCACACCTTCGAAAACGACTATCGCAACGGTATCCGCTGGTTCGACTACGACCCCACCAAGTGGCTGATCAAGGGCGCCAGCAAGCTGGGCCTGGCCAAGGGCCTTCGCAAGACTCCGGAAGAGATGATCGTCAAGGCTCGGCTGACCCGTCAATTGGAAGAGGCCACCGAAAAGGCCCAGGCCAAAGGGCTGTGTTTTGCCGAGCTGCACCGCCACTACGAAGAGACCCTGGCCACCGCCCAACGCTACTTCCAGCTGCGCAAGCGCTGGCTGCAGATGAAAAAGGCCAAGCTCAAACAATCGGTGGAAGCCCTGGAACTGCGCAAGCAACTGGAAGAACTGGGCGACAAGCTCGGCCAGCTCCAGGCCCACTGGCAGAAGCTGCGCTTACAAATGGCTTAAACAAAAAAGGCGCCCTCAGGGGCGCCTTTTTTATACCCTGGCTCAAGGGGCCAGGTGACGGGCCATCCGCAACGCCCTTACCACTACCAGGGCCGCCAACACCATGGTGACGCACAGGGCCCATTGAGGGGCCAAGGGCAGGGCCACCGCTGCCAAGCCAATCACCGACGCCAGGGCCATCTGGATAAAGAGCACCAGGGACGACGCTACCCCCGCCTCGTCACCAAAGGGCGACAGGGCAAGGCCGGTGGCCGGGCCCAGGCTAGCCGCAAAGCCGGCGCAGCCCAGGGCCACAGGTATCATGTACCCCCAGGGGTCTGAGCCAAAATGACTGAAAGCCAGGGCCAGCGCCAGGGCCGCCAGCAAGTGCCAGACCAGGGACACTCCCAGGCAGACCCGTTGGCCGAAGCGGCGTATGACCCAATTGGCCATGAAGCTGGCAGTCATGATCCAAAGGGCATTGGCCCCAAACACCAGGGAAAAACCCAGAGGGCTGAGGCCGTTCTGGTTCATCAGCACAGTGGGCGCTAGGGATACATAGGTCAGCACCATGCCCATGCCGGTGCCGTTGACCATGGCAAAGGCCAGGAAGCGGGGATTGCGCACTATGGCCCAGTAACGGTCGAAGGGAATGCCACTGCTTTGACGGGTACCCTGGGGACGGGTTTCCGGCAGGTAGCGCCACACTACCGCCAGCATCAGTACGGAGTAACAGGCCAGGAACCAGAAGGGGGCCTGCCAGCCATAGTGCTCCGCCAGTATGCCCCCAAGCAGGGGAGCCAGAGCCGGCACTATATTCAGGGCACCGTTGAGGAAGGAGTAGGCCTGGGCACTTTCTTCTCCGTCCAGCTTGTCGCGCACCGCGCTGAACGCCACCACCGAGGTGGCACAGACCGCTATTCCCTGGATCAAACGAGACGCCACGAACAGCGCACCGCTGTCCGCCACCACCGCCAGCAGGGCTCCCGCCAGGTAAATCAGGATGCCAGCCATGGCCACCGGGCGGCGGCCGAAGCGATCAGCCAGGGGACCAGCCAACAACTGGCCCAACCCCATCATCAGTAAGAAGAGGCTGACGGTGCTCTGCACCAGGCTTTCACTGCTGCCAAGGCCGCTGGCGATATCCGGGATAGCCGGCAAATAGATATCGATCCCCAAGGGACTGAACAACACCAAACACAACAGCAACCACTTAAGCCAGGCCATCTCTACCTCCAACTGCGAGGGCGCCACTCTAGCGGCAGCTCAACATGAACACCAATGATATGATTTCAGGTAGAACATTCCCTTGAGGCATAACTATGGATCTCAGCCGCCTGGCCAAAACCGACCTCAATCTGCTGGTCAGCCTAAAGGTGCTGTTGGACAGCGGTTCCGTGTCCAAGGCCGCCGACAGCCTGCACCTGACCCAGTCGGCCATGTCCAAAACCCTGACCCGGTTGCGCCAGCTATTCGATGACCCCTTGCTGGTGCGCCAGGGCCAAGGCATGAAGGCCAGCCCCAGGGCCGAAGCGCTCAAGCTGCAATTGGCCGACCTGCTGCCCAGGCTGGACAGGCTGCTGCAGCCGGAGGGTTTCGACCCGGCCCATTCCGACCGCACCTTCAGGCTGAGTGTCATAGACGGCGCCTACACCCTGTTCCTGCCTTTGTGGCTGCCGAGGCTGCGCCAACTGGCACCGGGTATCAGGTTGGAGTGCTTTCCCGCCCAGGAGGTGGGTCTGGACGGCCTGGTCAGCGGCCGCCAGGAGCTGGCCATTACCGCCCAGGACGAACCCATACCGCCCCTGCCCCGTGGCTTTCACAGCCGCACCTTGATGACGGACCACTACCTCTGCGTGGCCGCTGCCAACAACCCCAGGCTGGCCGCCCCCTGGGATCTGGATGCCTTCCTGAACTGGCCCCAAGTGCATATCCACTGCGAATGGGACGGGGACTGGTTGCTGGATGCGGAGCTGGCCCGCCTCGGTCACCGCCGCCAGTTGATGATGCAGGTTTCCAGCCTGCAAGCGGCGTTGCAGGCAGTACTTTGGTCGGACATGCTCACCATATTACCGGCCGCCTACGCCGCCAAGGTGGCAGAGCGCTACCCCATAGCCCTGCGCGAGCTGCCCCTGACCCTGCCCATCAGCCTGCCGCCTTTGCAGCAGCGGCTGATCTGGCACGAGCGCAGTGAGGGCGACCCCGGCCTGCATTGGCTGATCGAGTTCTTCAGCAAGGCCTGCGCAGACCTTTAGGCCGGTCGCACTGCCAGGTACTTGCGTTGGTAAGCTTTGCGGTCGGGTCTAAAGCCGCAAGCCAGTGGCTGAAAGGGCCTGCCATGGCCATAGTCGAGCACGAAGCGCTTTTCCAACACCTGGCCAGGCACAAGGCAGAGCGGCCGGCCCTCGCCGTCTAGCAACACCGCGTCCGAAGCCGAAATGGGGGCAGTGACCTCCTTGCCTCCTCCATGCCAATCCTCCCTGCTAAGCCCGGCAACCAGTCTACCGGCCAATAAGAGTCTGACCGCCTGTACCGACTTGACAAGACCAAAGGCGGAGTTGGGATTTTCCTGAAGGCCTACGTCATCGAACGGCGGCGGGCCAACGCCTTCGGCATTTCCTCTGGCCTGATACTGCGCAACAATAGGGCCCACAAACCAGGAGGTAGCAGTGGCGCAATATCAGTACGACACCCTGATCATCGGCACAGGGCCAGGCGGCGAAGGGGCCGCCATGCAGTTGGCCAAGCACGGCCAGAAAGTGGCGGTCATCGAACGCCACCATGAAGTGGGGGGCGGCTGCACCCATTGGGGCACCATTCCCTCCAAGGCCCTGCGCCACTCGGTGTCGCGCCTGGTGGAATACAACCAAAGCCCGCTCTTTGCCGACGTGCAGCCGGCCCACCGCCTGACCTTCAAGCACATCCTCGGCCACGCCTCTTCGGTGATCAACAAGCAGGTCAAACTGCGGGGCGGTTTCTACGGCCGTAACGACGTGGCAGTGCTGAGAGGCGAGGCCCGCTTTGCTGACGAGCACAGCCTGGCCATCCGCCAGCCGGACGGTTCGGAAGAACTGGTCACGGCGGCCCATATCGTCATCGCCACCGGCTCGCGCCCCTACCGGCCCCAGGACATCGACTTCAACCACCCGCGCATCTACGACTCCGACACCATCCTCAGCCTCAAGCACGAACCCCGCTCGGTGATCATCTACGGCGCCGGGGTGATCGGCAGCGAGTATGCGTCTATCTTCCGGGGCCTGTCGGTAAAGGTGGATCTGATCAACACCCGCGACCGGCTGCTGTCCTTCTTGGACGCAGAGATCTCCGACGCCCTGTCCTACCACCTGCGCAACTCCGGCACCGTTATTCGCCACAACGAGGAATACGAACGGGTGGAAGGCACAGACGACGGCGTAGTGATGCACTTTAAATCCGGCAAGCGTCTCAAAGCCGACTGCCTGCTGTTTGCCAACGGCCGCACCGGTAACACCGACCGGCTTAACCTCAAGGCCCTGGGCCTCAAGGCCAACAGCCGTGGCCAACTGGAGGTCAACGACCGCTACCAAACCAGCCTGCCCCATATCATCGCCGTGGGGGACGTCATCGGTTACCCGTCCCTGGCCTCCGCCGCCTATGACCAGGGCCGCCTGGCCGCCACCGGCATCCTGGACGCAGACCAGGATCTGGGCAACCTGGTGCCCGACATCCCCACCGGCATCTACACCATCCCGGAGATAAGCTCGGTGGGCAAAACCGAGGAAGAGCTCACCGCCGCCAAGGTGCCTTACGAAGTGGGCCGGGCCCAGTTCCAGCACCTGGCCCGGGCGCAGATAGCCGGCTCCCCCGTGGGCTGTTTGAAAATCCTCTTCCACAGGGACACCAAGGCCATTTTGGGTATCCACTGTTTCGGCGAGCGGGCCTCGGAGATCATCCACATAGGCCAGGCGATCATGGAACAAAAAGGCGAAGGCAACTGTATCGACTATTTCGTCAATACCACCTTCAACTACCCGACCATGGCCGAGGCCTACCGGGTGGCGGCCCTGAACGGCCTGAACCGCCTGTTCTGAGCCCTTTAAAAGCCAGCCAAAATACGGAAAATACAGTAACCTTGAGGCCGGCGGGCCAGCCCCGCCGGACCAGGAATCCTGCTTAGAGGCCGCCTTGGCGGCCCGGTGTTAGCTCAATACGGAAAGCCCATGGAACGTTTTATCGAATCCCTCATGTACTCCGCCCGCTGGCTGCTGGCCCCCATCTACCTGGGCCTGAGCCTGGTGTTGCTGGCATTGCTGATCAAGTTCTTCCAGGAAGTGATCCACTTGGCGCCGCTGGTGGTCAGCATGGCGGAAACCGACCTGATCCTGGCCATACTGACCCTGATTGACGTGGCCCTGGTGGGCGGCCTTATCGTCATGGTGATGCTGTCGGGTTATGAGAACTTCGTGTCCCGCATCGACCTGGAAGACGGCAACGAAAAACTGGGTTGGCTGGGCAAAATGGACTCTGGCGGCCTCAAGACCAAGGTGTCGGCCTCCATCGTCGCCATTTCCTCTATCCACCTGCTCAAGGTGTTTATGAATGCCGACACCACCAACAACGAAAAGCTGATGTGGTACTGCCTTATCCACCTGACCTTCGTGGTCTCGGCCTTCGGCATGGGCTTTTTGGACAAGATGTCCGCCAAGAAAGTCTGAAAAAAGGCGCCCAGGAGGCGCCTTTTTTGTTCCTCCCCTTATAACCTTCCGGCATGGGCTATGGTTTTTTGGCTGGTGAGTTAACGGAACTTTCCTCGCAAAATGTAACGCAGCGATATTCCAGGAGGTACAAGATGCGCTATTCCCTTTTGACACTGGCCCTTTCCAGTGCTGTGGCAGCCCCGCTCTGGGCCGCCGACGACACCGAAACCATCGAAGTAGTAGGATCGCGCATCGCCCTGCGCACCGCCACCGACAGCGTCGCGCCCGTGGACATCATCACAGGTGAAGAGCTGGCTGCCACCGGCATGACCGAAACGGCCAGGGCCCTGCAGTTTGCCGCCCCCAGCTACAACTTCCCCTTCTCCTCGGTAACCGACGGTTCCGACGCAGTGCGCCCCGCCACCCTGCGTGGCATGAGCCCGGACCACACCCTGGTGCTGGTCAATGGCAAGCGCCGCCACGGCTCTGCCCTGGTTCACCTGTCCGGCACCGTTGGTAAAGGGTCCTCCAACGCCGACCTCAATGCCATTCCGGTCACCGCCATCAAGCGCATCGAGATCCTCCGTGACGGCGCCTCGGCCCAGTACGGCTCCGACGCCATCGCCGGCGTCATCAACATCGTGCTCAAGGACGCCGATGAAGGCGGCAGCCTCAACGCCCAGGGCGGTCAGACCTACCAGGGTGACGGCGAACAATGGCGCCTGGGCTGGAACCAGGGTCTGACCTTCCTGGACGACGGTTTCGTCAACCTGTCCTTCGAGGCCCACCATAAGAACAAAACCAACAGGGCCGGTGCCGACCCGCGCCAGCAGTACCCCACACTGCCGGACGGTTCACCCGATCCCCGTGAGGCCAGTTTCGACCGTAAGAGCCACCATGTGGGTGACGCCGAGTACGACAACCTGGGCCTCTTCATCAACGCCGCCAAGCCCCTGGGGGAAGACGGCAAGCTGTACGCCTTCGGCGGCATCTCCAACCGCGAGACCGAGTCCGGCGCCTTCTACCGCCGCGCCCTGGACAGCCGCAACCTCACCGAGGTCTACCCGGACGGCTACCTGCCCAAGATAGCCCCGGAGATCCGCGACCAATCCCTCTACCTTGGCTACGAGTTCAGCCTGGGTGAATGGCAGTTCGACAGCTCCGTGGGTTATGGCAAGAACCGCTTCAAGTACAAGCTCAAAGACAGCCTCAACACCAGCCTGGGTGCCGACAGCCCCACCAGCTTCTATGCCGGTGCCCTGTCCACCACCGAGACCAACCTCAACCTGGACGGCTCCCGTTACCTGCCGTTCTTCAACGACTCCGACCTGGTGCTGGCCCTGGGCGCCGCCTGGCGCAAGAACGAATATCAGGTGGAGGCCGGCGAGCCAGACTCCTACTTTGGCAGCGGCAGCCAGGGCTTTATGGGCTTTACCCCTGAGTCCGCCATCAAAGAAGACCGTCACAACCTGGGCCTCTACCTGGAGTTGGAAAACCAACTGACTGACGACTTCTACTGGGCCGCCGCCCTGCGCCACGAGGACTATTCCGACTTCGGCACCAACAACAGCTGGAAGCTGGCCGCCCGCTACGAGCTGACCGACAGCCTGGCGGTCAGGGCCACCGCCAATACCGGCTTCCGCGCACCCAGCGTGCAGCAGCTCTATTTCACCAATATCTCCACCCTGTTCAACCCGGATCCCAACACTGGCGACCTGGTGCCCACAGAGTCCGGCACCTTCAACAACCTGGCCCCCCTGACCCAGGCCCTGGGCGTGGGCAAATTGCAGGCGGAAGAATCCCAGTCCTACAGCCTGGGCCTGGTCTATACCGGCGACAACGGCCTCTCCGTCACCCTGGATGCCTACCAGATCAAGGTGGACGACCGCATCGTGCTGTCCTCCTCCCTAAACAGCAAGGACGCCACCCTGCCCCAGAACGTACGTGACCTGATCGCCGCCACCGGCGCCGAATCGGCCCGTTTCTTCATCAACGCCGTGGACACCAAGACCCGGGGCATAGACCTGGTGGTCACCCAGGATTGGGATCTGGGCCACTATGGCTTCCTCAAAGGCAACATGGCCTGGGGCTACAACAAGAGCGACATCGAAGACGTGCACTTGCCGTCCATCCTGGGTGGCCTGGAAAGCCGCCTCTTTGACGACATAGAACGCACCCGCATGACCGATGCCAACCCCCGCCATACCGGCAGCTTCGGCCTGACCCACAAGCTGGGTGACTTCCAGACCACGGCCCGGGTGAACTACTTCGGCACCTACAGCATCGGCTACAGCAGTGGCCCGGTGAAATACGACCACCAATGGGTGGCTGACCTGGCGGTCAAGTATTTCGCCACCGACAACCTGGCGCTGACCCTGGGTGCCCAGAACCTGTTCGACAACTACCCGGAGAAACGCCCGGAAGACAACAACTTCAACGGCATCTTCGTCTACCCCCTGACCAACTCGCCCTTCGGCTTCAACGGGGGCTATTACTACCTGGAAGCGGAATACCGCTACTGATAAAAAGGGCGCCGCGAGGCGCCTTTTTTAATGCTGGTGGCCACCCCCCATGGGCTGGCCCTGGGCGTTGTAGACGGCATGCTCGCTGTGTTCGATAAAGCCCTGGTTGATCATCTTGGCCAGGAAAGGATCGCTCTCCATGTCGCCGATGTCGGCATAGTCGGTTTCCATAAAACCCTGCCACCGGGCGAAGCGGGCTTTGACCGCCTTGTCGTCCAACAGGGCTCTGGCCTGCCAATGCCGTTTCTGCTCACCAAGCTGGGTACTGAGTGCCAGGGGCGCCTTGAGTACCGGGCTCCACAACAAATCGTAACGCACCCCTTTGATCTCCCCCTGATAGCGCTGGGCCTGGGCACAATCGCTGCCTTCGACCGGGCTGAGCTGGTCCAGCAAATGGGCGGTGGCAAAGCTCTCTACCTCGGCCTGGGACACCTTGACCCGCAAGGCCCGCAGATCCCCCATGTAGTAGTCGATACGGCGCTGCTGCTCGGCAAAAACCCGGCTGAAACGGGGCCTTTTCGGGTCGTCAAAGTGCCACCACTCCGCCAATTGCCGCTCCGGGCTGTACAGGGCGCTCTGGGCGCCGCTGCGCAGCAGCTCCACCTTGGCCTGGTGGTCCTGGCTGCCGCTGAGCTGGTAGTCCAGGCCCCAGGCTCCTGCCGGCAGCTGGGCCGGGCAAAGGTCGGTGGCTGCCTGGGCACTGCCTGCCAGCAGCGCCAATGTGATCAGTGCCTTGCGTAGCATGATGCAAACTCCTCTTGGCAAAAAAGGACGGCGGGCTCAGCCCTGCCGTCCTGTTCTGGTGCCCTTTTATCAGGGCTGGTTGGCCTCGGCGCGACCTTCCAGGTCGGCGGCATAGTTCATGACGTGGAACAGCAGGTTCTGCTCCACCGAGCCGGTAACCAGTTGGGCACCGGGGCCCATGGCGTACACGGCCACGTCTTCACCGGCGTGGGTTTCGCTGCCCAGAGGCACTGTGGCTTCCTGGCGGTAATCCACATCGGTGACGTCATAAAGGTTCAGGTCGGGGCGGTAGCTGGCCATGTTGACCGCATCGTTACCGAAACCGAAGCCGGGGCCATTGGCATAACCCAGGGTGGTATAGGGCATGCCGTTGGCATCCACACTCAGGGTTTTGGCCGCCTCACCGTTTTCATCGACACTGCGCACCAGGCCCAGGATCGGGTTACCCCGTACCGGGTAGCCGGCAATGGTGAACACGTGGCTGTGGTCGGCGGTGACCAGGATCAGGGTGTCGGGACCGGCCTTTTCCATGGCAACCCGCACCGCTTCAGACAGAGCAACGGTGTCTTCCAGGGCGCGGGCGGCATTACCGGCATGGTGGGCGTGGTCGATACGGCCCCCTTCCACCATCAGGAAGTAGCCCTTGTCGTTCTGCTTGAGCATGTCCAGGGCGCGGCTGGTCATCTGCGCCAGGGAAGGCTCACCGGCGCTGTCGTCGCTGCGGTCAGCCTCGTACTGCATGTGGGAGTTTTCAAAGAGGCCCAGCAGGTGCTTAGTGCTGGCCAAGTCCACATTCATGAACTGGTCGCGGTTCCACACATAGCTGCTGTCCGGGTGCTTGGTGGTCCACTCGGTGGTCAAGTCCCGACCGTCGCTACGGCGGCCGTTGCTGCCGTACTCGGGGTCGGTTTCGGTATTGGGCATGAAGTAGGTACGGCCGCCGCCCAGGGCCACTTCGATACCGTCGCCGTAGGGGAAGTCGATCAGCTGGGAGGCGATGTCGGTGCAACCGGCGCTGATGGCGGCGGCAGGCATATTGCTGTCGGCTTCCCAGTTACGCTCGACGCTGTGGGCGTAAGTGGCAGCCGGGGTGGCATGGGTCAGGCGGGCGGTAGAGATGATACCGGTGCTCATGCCGGCCATTTCCGCCAGCGCCAGGGCGCTGACCATTTCGTGGCCCTGGCCGGAGGCGCAGTTGCCGCGCACTGCGTCGTCGGTGATGGACAGCATGCCGTCCTTGGTCTTGGCACCGGTGACGATGGCGCTCATGGTGGGGGCCGAGTCCGGGGTCTGCTGGTTGGAAGAGTAGGTCTTGACCAGGCCCGAGTAGGGGAAGGTTTCGAAGCTCAAGCGGTTTTCCTCGCCGCTTTTACCCTGCTGCTGGCCTTCGAAGATGCGGGCGGCGGTGAGAGTGGAAACCCCCATGCCGTCACCGACGAACAGGATCACGTTCTTGGCCTTGCCGGCCGGGTCGCTGATGCTGGACTCGGAAGCCTTGGCCACGGTGGATTGACCGGCCAGGTACCATTGGTTGACGGCGGTAAAGTCGCGGCCGTCGGTACCGTTGTTGCCATTGGAACCGTCGGCGCCGGGGGTACCGGCAGCGCCGTTGTCGCCGTCGTCACCGCAGCCGGCCAGACCCAGGGCGGCGATGGTGGCCATCACCAGAGCGAGTTTTTTCATTTCCATGATTTCAATCCCTTAATCAGTACTTGCTGCCACCCAGGGCACCGGCCTGGTTCATGACGTGGAAGATGACGTTCTGTTCGACAGAACCCTGGAACAGGTAGGCACCGGGGCCGGTGGCGTAGATGGCCACATCTTCGGCGGCGTGGGTCTCGCTGCCCATGGGCACCTGGGCCTGCTGCATGAAGTCGACGTCTGTGGTGTCGACGCCAGCCAGGTCCACACGGGCGCCATTCTTGGCGCCGGGGCCGTTGGCGTAACCCAGGGTGGTGTAGGGCAGACCGTCGGCGGCAGTGGCAGCGTCGGTGTCTATGGCTTCGTCATTGGGCTCGTGCACCAGGCCGAGGATGGGGTTACCCCGGGCCGGGTAGCCGGCGATGGTAAAGGTGTGGCTGTGGTCGGCGGAGACGATGATCAGGGTGTCTTCCAGGTTGACCTTGCCAAGGGCAGCCTGCACGGCGTCAGACAGGGCAACTGTGTCTTCCAGGGCACGGGCGGCATTGCCGGCGTGGTGGGCGTGGTCGATACGGCCCCCTTCCACCATCAGGAAGTAACCCTTGTCGTTCTTGGCCAACAGATCGATGGCCTTGCTGGTCATCTCGGCCAGGGAAGGCTCGCCGGCGCTGTCGTCGCTGCGGTCCGCCTCGTACTGCATGTGGGACGGTTCGAATAGGCCCAGCAGGTGGTCGGTGCCCGCCACGTCGATGGCGTCGAACTGCTCCTGGTTCCACACATAGGCGGCATTGGTGAAGTTCTCGGTCCACTTGGCGGTAAGGTCGTTGCCGTCCTTGCGCTTGCCCTTGGCCCCTTCACCGTCGGTGACGGTATTGGGCAGGAAATAGCTGCGCCCGCCGCCCAGGGCCACTTCCAGGCCGTCACCCGGGGCGTCGTTCACCAGTTGGTAGGCGATATCGTGGCAGCCGTTGGCCACGGCTTCGGCGCTCAGGTTGCCGTCCGCTTCCCAGTCACGCTCGGGGCTGTGGGCGTAGGTGGCGGCCGGGGTGGCGTGGGTGATGCGGGCGGTGCTGATGATACCGGTGGATTTACCCAGATCTTCGGCCAGTTCCAGGGCGGTTTTCAGCTCGTTGCCCTTGCTGGACAGGCAGTTGCCGCGAATGGAATCGGCAGACACCGACAGCATGCCGTCTTCGGTCTTAACGCCGGTGATCATGGCGGTCATGGTCGGGGCCGAGTCCGGGGTCTGCTGGTTGACCGAATAGGTCTTGGACAGGGCGCTGTAGGGGAAGGTCTCGAAGCTCAGACGGTTTTCTTCACCGGTCTGGCCGGCCTGCTGGCCCTGGTAGATACGGGCGGCGGTCAGGGTGGAAACCCCCATGCCGTCACCAACGAAGAAAATGATGTTCTTGGCAGCGCCGGTGTTACGGGCTTGGGCGACCTTGGCGGCCAGGGCGGTGGCACCGTCCTGGTACCAGCTGCTCTGGGTCTGGGTATCGGGCAGCACGGCCGCATCGGCGGCCATGGCCACCAGGGCGGTGGCGACGGCACAGCCCAGCGTGGACATCACTTGTGGAATCTTTTTCATGCCAATCCTCGCGTTCTTTAATCCTGAAAGAAGGGACATCGGTCAAAAGAGGGAGAGCCGATGCGCGGCGGATTGTGCGCGAGATTGGTGACACTAATGTTTCCCTGATGTGAAACGTTTTCGTGGCGGCAAAGCCGCGACAGCCGTAGCCCCCGGCTGTCTTGTGCTGAAGGGTTTTATGACAATGTCATGGCGTTTTTATTTCCTGCCAATCCAACTGGTATTGCCATTGGTCGTAGTAGAGGTTGCCGCCGCGCCATTCCACCTCGCCGCGCTGGGCATCGACGGTGTCGGAGCGGGGCCATTGGCGGGCCGGTACCAGGGGCTGGCTGTAGTCGTCGTTGAACACCAGCCGGTAACTGTCCAGCCCCCCCAGGTAGAAGCCGTGCTGAGGGTCGCCTTCTTCGCCCAGCAGGCCATGGGTGGCATCAAAGGGCAGCCAGCCGTAGGGGGCCAGGTACAGCTGCCCCCAGTCGTGCATGGTGTCGAAGCTGGCGTCGGAAAACTCCCAGCCCGACTGCCAGCGGGCCGGGATCCCGGCCAGGCGCAGCAGGGTGATCAGCAGCAGCGTCTTCTGGCCGCAGTCGGCATGGCCGGCGCTGGCCGCGTACTGGCTGATATTGGCGATGGTGGAGTAATCCCTGGCCCCGGCCCAGGGAATGGCGGCCACGGCGGCAAAGAGCCGCTGGGCCTGGCGATAGGGGTTGGTCTCGCCGGCCAGCAGCCGCTGGCTAAGGGCGGTGAGTTCAGGGGTGAACTGCACATGGGGCACCCTTGGCGCCAAGTAAGGCGCCAGGGCTGGGTCGGCCGGGGTGGCGGTGACCTTGGCCGGGTCCACCTTCTGGTAGCGGCCCAGGTGGCGGTAACGGTAGCGCACGAACACTTCGGTGGCCTTGCCGGCCTGGGCCTGGGCTGTGACATAGAGACTGCGCTGCAGATCCCCTTCCTCCCCCACTGTGGCGCCGGGGCTGGCTTCCAGCAGTTCGATGCTGTCCTGCTGGCCGGGGATAAGCCGGGGATAGGGGATCCAGAATTTCAGGCTTTCGCCGGCTGGCACCACATCGGCGTCCACCTTGATGCGATGGGTTATTTCAAAACGCTTGGGGTCGCTTTGGCCGGCCATCAGCCGGGCCAGGTGCGGATGGGGCTGGTACAGAGGCGCCAGGGTGCCGTACTTGGCCGAATAGGGCTGGCGCCGCTGCCGGTATTGGGGGGCGATATAAAAGAGGTTGTCCACCGCCCGCACAAAATAGCGGCTCTGGCCTTCCAGCTGCATGGACTCCAACAGGCCCTGGGCCTTGAGGCGCTCAAATTCCCCT
Organism: Gallaecimonas xiamenensis 3-C-1; assembly: GCF_000299915.1. NCBI lineage: Bacteria > Pseudomonadati > Pseudomonadota > Gammaproteobacteria > Enterobacterales > Gallaecimonadaceae > Gallaecimonas > Gallaecimonas xiamenensis. The sequence continues at coordinate 221,064 of NZ_AMRI01000002.1, read as the reverse complement.
TCCTTGAGATCCGGCAGCAGCCGGGCCAGTTGGTCCTTGACCAGGGCCTCGCTGTAGGGAAATTCTTTGTTGATCCGCGCCAATCGCTCCCTGGGGGGCAGGTTCAAGCCATGGGCCAGGGCCTGGCTGGCCGCCAGGGTCAACATCAGGGCCGTCAGGCCCTTCAAGGCAACATCTCCAGGCCATCTATTTGGGTGATGCCCAGGCCGGGGGCGTCGCTGATGCGGATCTCGCTGTCGTCGAACTCGATGGCCCCTTTGACCGGGTTGAACTGGCAGAGGCTGGGGCCGTCCAGGTCCACCTTGGTGATGATATTGGCCTTGGCCACCGCCAGGTGCGCCGCCGCCGACACGCTGATGCTGGTTTCGAGCATGCAGCCGATCATGCACTGCATGTCGTAGACGCCGCAGATGTCGGCGATCTTCATGGCGTTGGCGATACCGCCGGTTTTCATCAGCTTGATGTTGATGATGTCGGCGGCCCGCATCTGGATAAGCTCTATGACTTCCCTTGGACCAAAGCCGCTTTCGTCGGCCATCACCGGGGTGTAGACCCGTTCGGTCACGTACTTCATGCCGGCCAGGTCCGCCGCCTTGACCGGCTGCTCCACCAGTTCCAGCTTGATGCCGGCGTCTTCCAGGGTGCGAATAGCATAAACCGCTTCCTTAGGGGTCCAGCCCTGGTTGGCGTCCAGGCGCAGCAGCGCCCTGCCCTCCACGGCGCCGTAGATGGCCTTGACCCGTTCGATATCGACGCCGATGTCCTTGCCCACCTTGATCTTCAGGCTTTCAAAGCCCCGCTCCACCGCCACCACCGAGTCCGCTACCATCTTGTCGATGTAGTCGACGCTGATGGTGATGTCGGTGCTCAGGGTCGGCTCGCCGCCGCCAAGGATCTTGTAGAGGGGGGCGTCGTAGAACTGGGCGAACAGGTCGTAGACGGCGATCTCCACCGCCGCCTTGGCACTGGAGTTGCGCACCGCCGACTGGCTGATGGTGGCCAGGATGTCGTTGAGATTCTCCACCTTCATGCCAATGAGCTTGGGGCGGATCAGGGTGCGGATGGCTTCGATGATGGAGCCGTGGGTGTCGCCGGTGATGACGGCGGTGGGCGGCGCCTCGCCGTAGCCCTTGTGGCCGGTGTCGGTTTCGATGACCACCACCACGTCCTCCACCTGGTTGACGGTGCGCAACGCCGTCTTGAAAGGGGTTTTGAGTGGCACCCGCAACATACCCAGCTTGATATCGGTGATCTTCATGGTGCCTCTCAGTTAATGGCCTTGATGTTGTAAACGCCGTCCAGGTAGCTGCGTTCGGCCCCCAGCATCAGCGGTTTGAGGGGGGTGATGGAAACGCCGTTGAGCACCCCCTGGTAAAGCTGGCCGCCGCGCCGGTAGCGCAGCCCGGTGACATCGTGGATGACATAGGGCTCCTTGCCTTCAAAACCCAGCAGCATCATCACGTGTCCCGGCAGGTAGATAAGGTCCCCGGGCTGGCCCTTGGCCAGCACCTGCTCTTTGTCGGCGCTGGGGGTGGCCTTGCTAAAGGGGTGGTTGACCCCGTAATCACCCTTGCCCTGCTGGCCGGAGTTGCGGGGCATCAGGATGCCGAAGCTGCGGTATACCTCCCCCACAAAGCCGGTGCAGTCGCGGCCGTTGTAGTCATGGCCCCAACCGTAGCGCTCTCCCAGGAACTTGAAGGCCTGGCGGATCAGGTTGGCGCGGGTAAAAGGCAGGTAGCCCAGGTGCACGTCCTGGCTGCGGGGGATAAGGGCCGGCCTGAAGGCCAGGCTGCCGTCGTCGTTGCGTACCGGCAGTCGCACCACATAGCCGGTGTAGGGATTCTGGCCGTAGAGGTTGTTGCCGACCCTGGCCGCCGGCAGCAGCGGCAGGCGCAGGCCCATATCCAATTGCAGCTCCGACACCCTGGGTTCTTCGGGGTTGAAGACGGTGCGCACCTTGGCGCCGGTGGTTACCAGGAAGGACGGCGAGCGGCCATAGGCCAACACCTGTTCCCGGCTGCCAAAGGCGATATCGGCCTTGGGTAGCCAGGCGGCATATTGATAGGACTGGGCAAAGACCCAGTTGCCGTCGGCGCTGTCGGCCAGCACCGCCAGGGCCTGGCCGGGGAAGACGCCGGTTTCCTGGAAGCGGTCCAGATCGGTGTCCAGGTCGGCCTTGAACACCCGGTCATGGGTGGGAAAAGTGCGCATCAGGCTGCGCCGCACCGCCAGGGCAAAGCGCACCTGTTGCGGCCCTTGAAGGGCGTCGAGGTTGAGGTTGCGGCGGTAGTTGTCCCAGGCGGCCTGGTCCAGGGCGCTGCCGTCGCGCCGGTAGCGCTCGGCCTCCAGGCCCAGGGCTTCAATCTTGGCCCGGACCGAGGTGCCTTCTAAGTGCCGTGGGTATTGGTCCAGGGCCACCATCTCGGGCAACTTGTCGAACAACCCCTGGTTGAAGCGGGCTATGGCGCCGGCATCCATCACCAGGGCGTCGGGGTCCTTGAGCTTGGCCAGCCAATGGGCGGCCTCCAGCTGTTGGGGCTGCACCGCCACCACGTCGCTTTGCCATACCGGCTCTGCCTGGGCCTGGCCCAGTAACACCAGAGCCAGGATACCGGCCATCCAGGGTTTTGCCATCCTCATTTCTCCCAGCGACTCGTCACTTCTTTGTATCGCCTCAGGGCCATCTATGCCACGGCCCAGAATATTATTCCACCGAAATCACAAAATAATAATAAATTATTTACAGAACCGTCATAGCTGATAGTTTATGCGGGAGCGATGAAAAAAACGGCAATAACAGCGAGAGGGATCACCCGATGAATAAGCGCCACTTGCGCCCTTCCCTGCTGGCCCTGGCGATCACCGCCAGCCTCAGCATGGGCCTTAACACCGCCTTGGCCGCCAACAACGACGGCGCCATTCGCGGCACTGTCTCCCTGGCCGACCGGGGCAGCACCAATGGCGTGACCCTGAGGGTGGAAAACCCCGCCACCGGCTTCAGCCGCACCCTGGCCGCCGACGCCGACGGCAACTTCCGCTTTCCCTACCTGCCGGTAGGCCGTTACCGCATCAGCGCCCACAAGGACGGCCTGCAGGACGTACAGCTGAGCGACGTGGAAGTGACGGTAGGTAACGCCACTGTGGTCAGCCTGGTGCTGGGGGAAGATCTGGAACACATCGAGGTGACCGGCTCTTCCATCCGCAGTATCGACACCAGTACCAGCGAAACAGCCCTCAATATCAGTGCCGCCGAATTGGCCCGCCTGCCCATGGCCCGCAACGCCGAGTCGGTGGCGCTGCTGGCGCCGGGCACAGTGGAGGGCAGCCGTTTTGGCGGTATCTCCTTCGGGGGGTCTTCGGTGGGTGAAAACGCCGTCTTCATCAACGGCCTTAACATCACCGACGTGGAAACCGGGGTGGACTTTTCCACCGTGCCCTTCGCCTTCTACGACCAGTTCCAGGTGAAAACCGGCGGTTACTCGGTGGAGTTTGGCCGCACCACGGGGGGCGTTATCAACGCCGTGGTCAAATCCGGTACCAATGACTTCCACTTCGGGGCCGAGACCTTCTGGGAACCCGAAGACCTGCGCGCCGACGTCAACAACACCTATAACCGCGAAGGCACTCGCCTTATCAACGGCGACGACGACCAATACGGCAGTTGGAGCGCCGATATCACCGCCTCCGGCGCCATCATCCAGGACAAGCTGTTCTTCTTCGCCCTCTATGAACCCCGCAACATCGACCGCCAAAGCGGCAACAGCGACGGCAGCGCCATCAACGACGGCAACGACGACTCGGCCTTTTGGGGCGGCAAGCTGGATTGGCAGATCAGTGACGACCACAGCCTGTCGCTGCTGGCCTTCTCCGACGACCGCGAAGAAGTCACCGACCGCAGCGTCAACGGCCAATACCTGGAAACCAACTACACCAAGCACGGCGGCAAGAACTGGGCCCTGACCTACACCGGCTACCTCACCGACGACCTCACCGCCAAGGTGCTCTGGGGCAAGACCAAGAGCCGCTATGCCAGCGATTCCACCACCTCCATGGAATGCGCCAGGGTCCGTGATTACCGTGACGGCTCAGGCAGCGACATCGGCTGTACCTCGGTCAGCCTCACCGACAGCCGCACCAACTCCCGCGAAGCCCTGCGCCTGGACTTCGAATACGCCCTTGGCGACCACCTGCTGCGCTTTGGCCTGGACAACGAAACCCGCACCACCGAGATGAACCGCCGCACCCCGGGCCCGGACCAGACCTACTACGAGCTGGAAGCCATCAACCCCGGCGACACCATCAACGGCGCCGTGGTCCAGGGCGACAGCTACGTCTACGCCCGCACCCGCTCCACCCTGGGCAGCTTCGACACCGACACCTCAGCCTACTACCTGGAAGACATCTGGTCGGTCACCGACAACCTGACCCTGAGCCTGGGGCTGCGCTGGGACGAGTTCGACACCAAGGCCGCCGACGGCCAGTCCTTCCTCAAGGTGGACGACATGCTGGCGCCCCGCTTCGGCCTGTCCTGGGACCTGTTCGGTGACGGCGAGTCCAAGTTCTACGCCAACCTGGGCCGCTACTATTTCCCCATCGCCAACGGTCTGGCGGCGCGGGAAGGGGGTGGCACCCTGGATGAAATTCGCTACTTCGAACTGGCCGGCCTCGACAGCAACAGCACCTCAGGCGGCCTGACCAACATCACCCCGGTGCTGGGCAGCCAACTGGGTGACACCGTGACCTTCGGCGCCGCCGGGTCCGGCCGTGACGACATCAACCAGGTGGTGGACAAGGATCTGGACCCCATCTACCAGGACGAGCTGATCCTCGGTTTCGAACAGATGCTCAGCGACAACTGGAAAGGCGGGGTAAGGGGTATCTACCGCCACTTCAACAACGCCATCGAAGACATGAAGATCAACGTGGATGTAGCCGGCTGCGGCAACATCTCCGGCTGGGTGTTCGGCAACCCCGGCAAGACCCTGACCCTGGACCGCCAGTGCGATGACGGCAGCACCCGCCAGATCGATATCGACCTGGGCCAGGCCCAGGACTACGACCTGGACGGCAACCCCATCGGCGCCCAGGAAGTGGAGCGCAAGTACTACGCCCTGGAACTGACCCTGGACCGCCAGTGGGACAGCGTCTGGTCCGCCAACTTCTCCTACACCTGGTCCCACAGCTACGGCAACTATGAAGGGGGGGTCAACTCCGACACCGGCAACGACATTCCCGGCTGGACCGAGGCCGGGGACAACGTGGTTTACATCAACAGCGGCTGGGGCAACCTGCCCAACGACCGCCGCCACGCCTTCAAGGCCCGTGGCGCCTGGGCCTTTGCCGAGCATTGGACCCTGGGCAGCACCTTCAGCCTGGTGTCGGGCCGCCCCATCAACGCCCGGGGCCACGGCAACCCCTATAACGAGAACACCCGTTACGACCTCAACTACCTCTGCGTGGCCAACTGTGACGCCGATTCCAATGCCGACCGGGAGTTTATCTACCTGAAAAAAGGCATGTACGGCACCACCTCCTGGCTGCCCAAGCTGGACTTGAGCCTGCGTTACGACAACCAGTGGCAAGGGGCCGACTACTATGTGGGGCTGTCGGTGTTCAACCTGCTGGACAGCCAGCAGGACACCGATGTGGGTGAGATAGTGGTAAACGGCGTCTCCACCCCCAACCCCAACTTCCTGGCCACCACCGGAACCCAGGAACCCCGCTATATCCAGCTGAGCGCCGGCATCCAGTTCTAAGGTCGGTCAATAAAAAACGCGCCTTGGGGCGCGTTTTTTTATGGCTGACTGTCCCTTCGCAGCTGGCTGGGGGGCTCAAGGCTCGCGCTGAAGATCCAGGTCCCCAAAGTCGAAGCTGAAATCCACCTCAGGGCTGGCCGGGGCCAACTTCATATGACCGTCTTCAAACCAGAGGCTGGCATCCGCCTCCAGGGTGCGGTCTTGCCAGCGCAGCAGGTAGTAACCCTCTTGGGCCGGGTAAAGCACACCGCTCAGGCGCTCGGAGCGCTCCGACTGCCACAGCACCTTGTCGCCCTCGGCCTTAAGCTGCACCTTGCCGAACCAGGGGTCCTGCCAGGTGCCCAGCTGCGCCTTGAGCTGGGCCGGGGCCAGGGGTTGACCAGGATCGACGTCGACCTTGGCGCGTGCCTTGGTCTTGGTCACCGCCGGGTAACGGGCAAGCCAGGCCTTGCCGTCCCCACCCAGGGCCGATTTCAGGATGGCCCTGACCAGGGCGTCGCGGCCGTCTGAGCTGTCGGCATTCATCAACACCACCACCCCCAGCTGTTTCTCCGGCAGGAAAGCCACGGCGGCACGCATGCCGGCCAAGGTGCCGGTGTGGTGCACCAGCAACAAACCGTCCATGTCCTTCATCCGCCAGCCCAGGCCGTAGGCGGCAAAATGGCTGTTGTCCCACTGCCTGTCCCACTCCCCCACTGTCATCAGGGTTTGCGGCGTCCACAGGAAGTTATGCTGCCCTCGGCCCAACAAGGGACTCTTGCCCGCTTGGGCGGCCAGATGGAAGTCGAGCCATTTCATCATGGCCCCCAGGGAACAGCGGATCCCCCCGGCGGCGGCCGAGATCAGGCTGTGGTCGGCGGCGTCCGCCTTGGGCAAGCGCTCGATGCCCAGGTGGGGCCAGGCCAGCTGCGCCTTGTTGGCCGGCGGTACGGGGCCGGTAAAGCACTGGTCCATGCCAAGGGGCTTTAGCAGTCGTTGCTGTACCGCGTATTCCCAAGGCTGACCGGTGACCTTGGCGATCAACTCACCGGCCACCACGTACAGCAGGTTGTCGTAGGCGTAACTGCTGCGAAAGGAGCTGGCCGGTTTGAGGTGGCGCAGGTTATGGACCACCTCGGCACGGCTGAAACTGTTGGGCTCAGGCCAGAGCATCAGATCCCCCTGGCCCAGCCCCAAGCCGGAGTTGTGCACCAACAGATCCTTGACCTGCAACTGCTTTGTGACCCAGGGGTCGTACATGGCGAAGTCGGGCAGGTAGCGCACCACCGGGTCGTCCCAGGCCAATTTGCCCTGCTCTACCAGCAGCGCCAAGGTGGTGGTGGTAAAGGCCTTGGTGGTGGACGCTAGCTTGAACAAAGTCTGGCCGTCCACCTTATGGCCAGGCTGGGCCTCGCCGAAACTGCCCTGGTAGCGAAAATCTCCCTGAACCACCCCCACTGCCAGGCCGGGAATGGCAAAACGTTGTTGGGCCTGGCGTGCCAAAGCATCCAGAGACTCGCTATCCATGGCCTTGGCCGGCAACGCCAGCACGCCCACGAGCAACCAAAGTTTTTTCATATCATTACCAAGCCTGCCAGGAAATAAAGCACCAGGCTGATCCCCCCGGCCACCAGGGCGTAGGGCAGCTGAGTGCGGACGTGTTCAAGCAGGTCGCAGCCGGAGGCAATGCTGGACACCGCCGTGGTATCGGAAATCGGCGAGCAGTGGTCGCCGAAGATGCCGCCGCCAAGGATGGCCGCCAGCACCAGTTCCGGGGGCAGGCCCAGGCTTTGCACCAGGGGCATGCCAAGGGGGATAAGGATGGCGAAGGTGCCCCAACTGGTGCCTGTGGTAAAGGACATGGCCGCCCCGGCCAGGAACAGTACAGGGGCCACCAACACCAGGGGCAGGAAAGACCCGACCAGGCCGGCGATATAGGCACCGGTTCCCAAGGCCTTGAGGCTGGCCCCAAGGGCAATGGACAGCAGCACTATGGTCACCAGGGGCAGCAGTTCCCCCATGCCGCTAAAGCACAAGTCCATCAGCCGCTTGTGGCTGAAATCCTTGTTCCACACCAACAGCAGGTAGGCCACCAGTATGCCGCACAGGGTGGCATAGAGCATGGACAGAGAACCGTTGCCCTGGGTGATGTCGCCCTCGCCGCTCCACAGCATAAAGGCCGCCATGCCCCCTACCAGGGTCACCAGGGGCAGCACCATGTAGCGCACCTTGGTGGGGGCCACGCTGTGCATGCCGGCCAGGCCCTGGTCCAATTGCCGCTCACTTTCCTTCATGGGGCCAAACACCTTGCCGGTAAAGGCCACATAGAAGGCGATAGCCAGGGTCACCAGGGCATAGAAATTCAGGGGCACAGTGCCCCAAAGCACCTGCACCGCTCCCCCTTCCAGGGGGTAGTCGCTCAGCAGGGCCAGGATGTAAGCCCCCCAGCCGTTGAGCAGGATCAGGATACAGACCGGGGCCGAGGTGGAATCGATCAAATAAGCCAGTTGCGCCCGGCTCATCTTGAACTTGTCGAACAGGCCCCTGGCCAGGATGCCGGCGGTGAGCACCGACAGGTTGGACTCCACAAAGACCGCCACCCCGGTCAGCATGGTAATAAGCCGGGAACGGCGGGCCGTCTTGGCCAGGCCCTTGCCCCCCAGCCAGTCCACGGTGGCAGAGACGCCACCGGACTCACGGATCAGCGCCAAAAAGGCGCCGATCAGCACCGAGAACATCAACAGCTGCACATTGCCGGCCGAGCCGAACACCGCCACCACCCGGTCCACCCCGTTGATACCGGTTTGGCCCAGGCCGAACTGGCCGGCGGCCAACAGTTGCAGGCCCTCTGAGGAAAGGATGGCCAGCAGCAGGGCGCCGATAACGTCCTTTTTCCAGAAGACGAAGGCGATGGCCACCAGGGGCGGCACTATGGAATACCAATGCACGGTTCTTTCTCGCTGTTATCGGTGAGACCTCGGCCCATTGTTATCAAAAAGCAACCTAACTGAAAATAAATTATTCAATTAAGCAATTCCTGTGCGATAAAGTATTCACGCCCAGCCAAGGAGGCCCCATGCGCCACGTCCTGTTTGCCCTGCTCCTGGCCCACTGCAGTTTCCTGGCCAAGGGGGCGGCCACCCTGCCGGCCGACGCCACCCAGCTGGTCCTGGTCACCACCACTGACTGGCAGCAAAGCCAAGGCCAGCTGCAAACCTTTATTCGCCAGGACGGCCAATGGCTGCCCGGCCCCCTCAGTACCCCAGTCAGCCTTGGCCGCAGCGGCCTGGCTTGGGGTCTTGGCCTTTATCCCAGCCAGCCCCAAGCCCCCCAGAAAGTGGAAGGGGACGGCAAGACCCCGGCCGGCATCTTCAGCCTGGGCACGGCCTTTGGCTATGCCAGCCGGCTCGACAGCGCCCTGCCCTACCTGGCCAGCACCGCTGGCGATTACTGCATGGACGTGCCCGATTCCCCTTATTACAACCAATTGGTGAATGCCGATCGCCTGGGTAAAGCCGCCGTGGCCGGTTCCACCGAGCCCTTGCGGCTGGATTTGAAAACCCCGGGAGACATGCGCTACCAGCGGGCAATAGTGGTACACCACAACCCGGCCAACAGCCCCAATGCCGGCAGCTGTATTTTCCTGCACCAGTGGCGGGCCCAAGGGGTAACCACCTCCGGCTGCACCGCCATGGCCCCGGACGCCATGGCCGCCCTGGCCCGCTGGCTTGACCCGGCCAAGGCGCCGCTGCTGGTGGTGATGCCCAAGCCCGAATATCGCCGCCTGGCCAGCACCCTGGCCTTGCCAAGGCTGCCCTGACAAGGTCTAGTGGCATCATGAGCTGCCTATTGAAAATCAGCGCCATCCGGCACCAGTTGTCGGTCAGTGAAAAGAAGCTGGCCGACTTCATCCTCACCAATGCCCACCTGCTGCGGGACTATTCTTCGTCCCAGTTGGCCAGCGCCGTGGGGGTCAGCCAGTCGTCGGTGGTCAAGTTCAGCCAGAAGCTGGGCTACAGGGGCTACCCGGATCTGAAGCTGGCCATCAATGAGTCCATCGCCCGGGGCTTTCAGGGGGAATCGGCACCGGAGCCCCAGTCCACCCCCAACCCTGCCGGCCAACCCCTGACCCAGCTTAAGCAGGCGTTGCTGGCCCAGGTGGACGAGCTTAACGACCCCCGCCAGCAAAGGGCGGCGGCCCAAGCCCTGGCCAGCGCCCAGCGGGTGTTGGTGCTGGGCCAGGGCTTTTGCCAGTCGGTGGCGGCCGCCTGGGTGGACCGCCTGGCACTGCTGGGCCTGGCCAGCCAGAGCCCGGCCGACCCCCTGCTGCAATGGCAACTGTGTGCCCAGCTGGGCCCCGGCACCGTGCTTTTTGTCATCGCCATGGACAACGCCAGCCCAGAACTGCACAGGGCAGTGCGGCGGGCCAAGGCCCAGGGGGCCAAGGTGGTGGTATTGTGCCGCTACAACCTGGATAACCTCTGGGCCCACGCCGATATCCGCCTCTACTGCCTGGCGGGCAACCCACCCGAGGCCCTTAGCCTGCTGCTGGAACAAAGCGCCCAGCAGCACCTGCTCGATTGCCTCTTTTTGACCCTGCTGGAGGACAAGAGCCTGGCAGAGACCTTTCAACAATGCCGTAACGCATTGAAAACATTGGAGCCTTAGGGAGCGAACTGGCGCCTACCCCCTGCTCTGGGGTAAGGTAAAAGGGCCATCCATACCGCTACTAAGGACCGCCTTTGGACGCCACCACCATCAACAGCCTTTATGTCGTCGGCGCTATCTTGGTGGGGGCCAGTGTCCTGGTCAGTTCTCTTTCGTCACGGCTGGGTATTCCCATACTGGTGATCTTCCTGGCGGTGGGCATACTGGCCGGCGAAGACGGTCCCGGCGGTATCCATTTCGACAACTACCCTGTGGCTTACCTGGTCAGTAACCTGGCCCTGGCGGTGATCCTGCTGGACGGCGGTTTGCGCACCAGGGTGGCCACTTTCAGGGTGGCCCTGTGGCCGGCCTTGTCCCTGGCCACCCTGGGGGTGGCCATCACCACGGCCCTGACCGGGGTGGCTGCCGCCTACCTCTTTGACTTCAACTGGATGGAAGGACTGCTGGTGGGCGCCATAGTCGGCTCCACCGACGCGGCGGCGGTGTTTTCCCTGCTGGGGGGACGCAGCCTCAACCAGCGGGTCGGCGCTACCCTGGAAATCGAGTCCGGTTCCAACGACCCCATGGCGGTGTTCCTGACCGTCACCCTCATTGCCCTTATCGGCCAGGGCCAGGCCATGGGCCCGATGTTGCTGCTGAGCCTGGCCCAGCAATTTGGCCTGGGTATCGCCCTCGGCCTGTCAGGGGGCTGGGCACTGCATCACCTGGTCAACCGCTCCAACCTGGCTGCCGGGCTCTATCCCATCTTGGTGGTGAGCGGCGGCCTGCTGCTCTTTGCCATCACCAACGCCCTGGGGGGTAGCGGTATCCTGGCCATCTACCTGTGCGGCCTGTTCTTGGGCAACAGGGCCATTCGCAGCCGGGGCACAGTGCTGGCGGTGCTGGACGCCCTGGCCTGGCTGGCCCAAATCGGCATGTTCCTGGTGCTGGGGCTGTTGCTGACCCCCAGCGAACTGTTACCCATCGCCCTGCCCGGCCTGTTGCTGGCCCTGTGGATGATCCTGATCGCAAGACCGGTGGCGGTCTGGGCCAGCCTGGGCTTTTTCAAGAACTTCAAGGCCAGGGAACGCTGGTTTGTGTCCTGGGTGGGATTGCGGGGCGCCGTGCCCATCATACTGGCGGTGTTCCCCATGATGGCCGGGCTGGAACACGCCCAGGTCTTTTTCAACCTGGCCTTCTTCGTGGTACTGGTATCGTTGCTGCTGCAAGGCAGCACCCTGCCCCTGGCCACCCGCCTGGCCAAGGTGGAAGTACCGGCCAAGCCCTCGCCCATCTCCAGGGCAGGCCTGGAGATCTACCCCACCAGCCAGTGGGAACTGTTCGTCTACCACCTGGGCCAGGAAAAATGGTTTATCGACTCTCCCCTCAAGGAGCTGCAAATGCCGGCCGGCACCCGTATCGCCGCCCTGTTCCGGGGCCGACAGTTGCTGCACCCCAGCGGTAGCACCCGTCTCAAGGCCGGCGATATCCTCTGCGTGGTGGGTAAGGAAGAGCACCTGGGATCCCTCGGTACCCTGTTCAGCGAAGCCCCCAAGCGGGGCCTGGACAACAGTTTCTTCGGGGATTTCGTGCTGGACGGCTCAGCCCCCCTGGCGGACATCGCTCCCCTTTACGGCCTGATATTGGAGCCGGAACAGCAGCAGCTGACCCTGGCCCAGTTCCTGACCCAGTCCCTGGGGAACAAGGTGGTGGAAGGGGACCAGCTCCATTGGAACCAGTTGTTATGGACTGTGGTGGACCTGGAGGAAGGCCGTATCCACAAGGTGGGGGTCAAACTCAATCCCGAAGGGGCCGAAGCCACCGACTGATTAGCCCCATGAACCATAAAAAAGGCGCCCTTGGGCGCCTTTTTTATTAATGCCGGCGTCGCCGCCAGCCCAACCAGGCCAGCAGCACCAGGGCTCCACTTCCCAGACTGCCGCCGTGGCTGCGGTTTTCCACCCAGTAGGGGGCCCAGCCATCACTCACCTTGAACTCAACCTGGTTGTTGGCACTGTTGAGATCGCTGGCCGACCCATAGACCCTGGCCAGCAGCAGGCTGTTGGCCAGGTTCGGCTGAGCGGTCAGGGTCAAGGTCAGGCGCTGCTCAGCCCCTGAGGCCAGGCTGCCCAAGGGACAGAGCCACAGGTCGGCGTCCTGCACGCAGCTGGCCGGCATGCCGCTGACCACCAACGACGCCGGCAGTGACAGCACCAACAGGTTGTCGTTGGAACTGGCCGGGCCCAGGTTTTGCACCTTGAGCTGGTACTGGCTTTGATAGTCCTGGCCGCTGGGCTCCAGGGTGGCGCTCAGGGCCATATCGGCCTGGGGCCCCAACTGCTCCAGTATCGCCTTGCCGTCATAGATCACCAGGCTGCCGTCTTCGGTATTGGCCAGCAGTATGTCGGCCAGGCCGTCACCGTTGAGGTCGGCCACCAGGCCCAGGCTGTCCGGATGGAACAGGCTCTGGGACAGAGCTGTCCAGGTGCTGCCTTCATTGCGCAGCAACTGCCAGGCCCCGTTGTCATGCTGGGTCAGCAGATCCAGGTCACCGTCGCCGTCAAAGTCGGCCACCAGCAGATCCTGCACCGCTGCTTCCCCTACCTGGCTGTCCACCACGAAGTCATCACCCTGAGCCACCACCAGGGCCACACCGCCGCCACTGCCCTGTTGATCCGGGCCATAGCTGACCGCCACTTCAACCTGGCCGTCGCCGTCGAAGTCGGCCACCCGCAGGGTACGGATCTCCCCGGGCAACAAGGGCTCCGGCTCTGCCGCCGCAGGGCTGGCCTGGGCGCCGGCCTTGGCCAGCAGCAGCGACAGGTTGACCAACTGCAGGCGCTGGCCATTGCTGACCAGTATCCGGCCATCCGGCCAGAGGGCGAAGTCGCTCAGGCTAAAGGGCGTGCTCTGGGCCAAAGGCAGCGCCACGGTGCCGCCGTCATTCCCGCCGTAGAAGGTCAGGGCCGGTGCCCCCACCAGCAGATCCGGGTAGTCGTCGCCGTTGAGCTCGGCAACCCGCACCTTGTGGCCGTAGGCCAGGGTCTGCAAGGCGTTGAAGTGCAGGTCTCCCTGATTGAGGTAGAGGGTGGAGGCATCGCCGCTGGCGTTGATCACCACCAGGTCCTCCAGGCCATCCTGGTTCCAGTCCAACACCGCCAGATCGCGGGCGTCGCCGAGGTTGTCAATGGCGGCCTCGGCCACCAGGCTGTTGCCCTCGATGCGGTACAGGGTGACCCCTTCCCCAGCGGTCGTACCCACCACCAGGTAAGGCTGGTCGCCGTCCTGGAGCAGGGCCAGGGCGCTGGCCTTGGCGATCACCGCCGCCCTGTCACCCTGGGTCAGGGTGTCGGCGGTAATGGTGACGTCGGTGTTGAGGCTGGCCAGCAAGGCACCTTCACTGTCCTGCAGCTCCAGATGGACCAGCTGGTCACCCTGGTTGGCGGTGCTGACCGGCAGGGTCCACTGGGCCTGGGCGTCCACCGCCAGGTTCAGGGGGCAACGCTGGGTGTCGCCGCTGAGGCTGCACCCGGCCAGGGCCGACATACTGCCGCCCTGCAGGCGGATCACCAGGCTGGCGTCGGCCAGGGCAGGACCCATCTCATGCTGGGCACTGATCATCAGGCGCAGGGGCTTACCGACCCGGGCCGGCAGGCCTACCCAACGCCGGCTCAGGCTGACCATGGCGGTATCGGCCTCGGTCACCGTCAGCACAAAGGATTGGGTCGCCTGTAACTGGCCGTCGCTGGCTACCAGGCTGATGTTGTGGTCACCCAAAGCGTCCAGGGGCGCGGTACCGGCCAGCAGGTTACCGCTCAGGGTCAGCCAAGACGGTGCCTGGGTCAGGCTAAGGCTGACACTGCTGTCCGGATCTTCCACCTCCACCTGATAAGCCAGGCTGGCGCCGACGGCCAGGGTCAAAGGCGCCTGGCTGGTAAAGCGGGGGGCGTCGTTGACCGGTGCCAAGGTGAAGGTCACCTGGCCCTGGGTTTCGCCGCCCTGGCCGTCACTCAACCGGTACTGGAAGCTATCGCTGGTGCCTTCGCTGCCGTCATGCTGGTAGCTGAAGCTGCCGTCGGCGGCCAGGTTGAAGGCACTGGCATGGGCCGGCCCAGCAAGCAGGGTGACGGTCAGGCTGTCGTTATCGGGGTCAGACGCCACCGACAACACCCCCTGGGCCGCCGCCACCACCAGCAGCCCGCCTTCGTCCAAGTTGAAGCCCAGGTTCCCAGCCACAGGGGCGTCGTTGACATTGAGCACCTGGATACTGAAGGCCGGCAGGCTGGCCTGAGCCTGGCCGTCGCTGACGCTGATCTGGATAGCGCTGTAATTGCCCACATCGGCATTGCCCGGCACACCGCTGAGGCTGCCGGTAGCGGTATCGAAGCTGGCCCAGCCTGGTTTGTTCTGAATGCTGAACATCAGGCTGTCGCCGTCGGCGTCACTGGCCTGGGGCTGGAACTGGTAGCTTGCACCCTGGGCCACCTGGGTAGCCGGGCTGCCGCTGATTTGCGGCGCACTGTTGGGGTTGAACACCTCTATGGTCAGGGCTACTTCGTTGGAGGCCAGGCCGTCGTTATCCAGGGCCACATATCGCAGGCTGTCCTGGCCGACAAAGTCGGTATTGGGGGTGTATCGCACCCGCCCGGCACCCAGCAGCTGCAAGGCACCCTGGGCAGGGGCCTGGCGGATGTCGATAGCCACCACGGCCCCGTCACCGTCGCTGTCGTTGGCCAACAGGTCCAGTTCGGCATTGGTGTTCATCGCCAGGGTCAGGCTGTCGGCCTGGGCCACCGGCACCTGCCCCACCTTACGAACCTGAATGTCGACCCAGGCCGGATTGGACAGGTCACCCTGATCGTCCATCACCTGGTAGCGCAGCCTGTCCACCCCATAGAAGCCAGCGGCCGGGGTGTAGGTGATGATGGCGGTACCCGGAGTGGCGGTGCCGTGTTCCGGGTTCTGGACCACCACTATGCTGTCGCTGTCCAGGCTGCCGTCCAGGTCGCTGTCGTTGAGCAGCACCCCTATGGCAATGGGCTGGTCCTGGTTGGTCTGTGCCAGATCGCTGTTGGCCAAAGGCGGCTGATTGGGGGCCGCCGCCACCAGGTTGACGGTGACCGGCGCCGACCAGGCCCCCAGGCTGTCTTGCAGCCGGTACTGGAAGCTGTCGCTGACCGGGCTGCCGCTGGGCTGGTAACGGACCAGGCGGCCATTGAAGCTGATACCGCCACTGGCAGGGGCGCCAGTGAACTGGATGGTCAGGTCCGCCAGGGCGTTGTCCACGTCGCTGTCGTTACCCAGCACGTTGATATCCAGGGCGTCACTGCCGCTGAGCACCACCGTATCGGGCTGGGCAACAGGGGCATCGTTGACCGGGTTGACAGTGAGGCTGACGGTGGCCGCCGCCGACGTCAGGCCCTGATCGTCCTCCACCCGGTACAGGAAGCTGTCGGCACCGTTGTAGTCTGCATCAGGGGTGTAGAGGAACTGGTTGCTGCTCAAGGCCAGGGTGCCGTGAACTGGCCCCTGCACTACCACAGGCACCAGGCCGCTGCCGCTGTCGTTGGCCAGGATATCAACCAAGGTGGGGGTGTCTTCGTCCAGGCTGGCAGCGTCAGCCACCGCCAGGGGCGCTGCGCCGTCCAGCACCTGCAGGGTGAGGATGGCGTCGTTGGACAGGACACCCTGGGTGTCGGCCACCCGGTATTGGAGGCTCACCTGCCCTTGCCAGCCGCTAGGGGCCTGGTAGCGGATCTGGCCGGCTTCGACACTGGCCTGGCCTTGCAGGGGGCCGGAGCTTATCACCAGAGAATCCGGGTCCAGGCTGTCGCCGCTGTCCACTTCCAGGTCGTTGGCCAGCACGTCCACCAGCAGGCTGGCGCCACCGGCCAGGCTGGCGGCGTCGTCCAGGGCGCGGGGGGCATCGTTGACGGCCGCTATGGCCAGGGTCACGGTGGCAATGTTGCTGAGCACCCCGAAGGTGTCCTGCACCTGGTAGGCAAAGCTGTCAGCGCCGTTGTAGTCGGGGTCTGGGCTATAGGTCAGCACCCCGGTGCCGGTATTGAGGGAAAGGCTGCCGTGGGACGGCGCCGTACTGATAGTCAAGCTGGCACCGTTGAGGCGGCCCCTGACCACAGTATCGTTGGCCAATACCGGCAGCTGCTTGGCCTGGTCTTCGGTCAGGCTATAGCTGTCGGCCAGGGCCTGGGGGTCGGCGTTGCGGGCGGTAAAGCTCAGCACAGTGCCGCCGGCAAAGGGGTTGCCCGCCAGATCGGTGACTGCCTCGGCGCCCAGGGTCAGTTCATGCACCAAGTCCGGCACCAGGCTGTTGGTGAGGTTTAAGGTCAGGGTGCTGCCACTGACCTCCACATCGCCGCCGTTGGCGGCGCCGCTGAACACCACTGTGCTGTCCGACGCGGTCAGGGCCAGGCCGTTGTCGCCGCTGGCTCCCGCCGCTACCGCCTCGTTGAAGCTCAGGCTAGGGGCAACCCCCAGGGCCACATCGGTGGCCCCATCCGCCGGGGCGCTGCTTTGCAGGGTCGGCGCTACCGTGTCCTTGGTGATACTGACCGTCGCCGCTGTGCCAGCGTTTCCGGCAGTGTCGGTCAGCACCAGCGTCAAACTCAAGGTGCCATCAGCAAAGGAGCTGAGATCCAAGCTGTTCAAGGTCAGGCTGGTACCGGTTAGGGTACCGCTGCGACTGATATTGTCGGCTCCATTACTGATGCTGAGCTGATAACTGGCACCAATCTCGCCACCGCTGATGGTGACAGACTGGGCCGCCTGGTTGGCAATATTGACAAAGCCAGCACCAAAGCTGGCGCTATAGCCTGTAGGCGGGGTGCTGTCTTTAATTACCGTGTCGCTGGCAGCTGTACCGCTGTTACCCGCCTCATCGGTGAGCGTTAAGCTGTAGGTCAGGGTGCCGTCAGCCAGGCCACTGAGACCCAAGCCGGTGATCTGCTGGTTAGCCGCGCTCACAGCACCGCTGGCCAGCACCGGGGAACCGCCGCCGCTGCTGGAGACGGTCAGTTGGTATTGGGCCCCCACTTCAGCGCCAGACAGGGTCACCGAAGCGGCTCCCTGGTTGGCGGCGTTAATGGGGCTTTGGTCCGCCACCAGGGAATAACCGCCGGGGGCAGTGCTGTCGATGGTCAAAGCCAGGGCCGGGGAAGGCGCCGACTCGTTGCCGGATGAATCCAGTTGTACGGCGGTCAGGCTCTGGCTACCGTCGGCCAGGGTACTGGTGGTCAAGCTCCAGTTGCCGCCAGCATCGCTGGTGGTGGTGCCCACTGTGCCGCCGGTGTTTTTCACCCGCACTGTGGCGCTGGCAGCAGCAGTGCCGGTTAAAGTCGGGGTGTTGTCCTTGGTAATGCCGTCCCCCGGGGTACCGCTGTCGGAGCCAGCGGCCAGCACGGGAGCCGAAGGAGCAACCGGTGGCTGGTTGTCGACGCTGGCATTGCTGCTGTCGACCGCCAGGACGCTGTTGCCGGCGTTGTCGGTAACGGTGACAGTCACATTGAGGTTGCTGCCTTCCACGCTGCCGGCCACCAGGGTGTAGGTGGCGGTCCAGGTATTGCCGCTGTTGCTGGCCGCCACGCTGCTGCCACCAAACTGGGAGAAGTCCACGGTCACGGCACTGAGGCCGTCGCTGTTGTTGTCACCGCTAGCTGTGTTATCCCAGGTGGCGGTGATGGTGTCGCCAACGATGAAGGTGCCGCCGCTGCCGCTGGCCCCACCGATGCTGATGCGGCCGTCGGTGACAACCGGGGCTTGGTTATCCACCGTGGCATTGCTGGTGTCGGCTGTGGTGGTGGTACCTGAGCCGTTGGCTGCCGATACGCTGACATTACGGCTAACTGCATCGATACTGCCCGCAGGCAACAGGTAGGTGGCGGTCCAGATGTCGCCACTGTTGCTGGCCGCCACACTGCTACCGCCGCCGAACTGGCTGAAATCCACGGTGACCGCCGTGACGCCGCTGTTGTTGTCGCCAGTGCCGCTGTTGTCCCATTGGGCGGTAACGGTGTCGCCTATCTTGTAAGCGCCGCCGATACCGCTGCCGCCACTGACACTGATATTGGCGTCGGTGACCCTGGGGCCAGCCAGGGAGGTAATGGTGGTAGAAGTGGCGCTCGTCAAACCACCGGAAGAGGCCCTCAAGGCCAGGCTTTCGCTGGGTCCGGTATTGGTATATTGCAGGGCCAAGTTGGTAAAGGTGGCGCTGCCGGTACCTGGGGTCAGGGTGACGGTGACACTGTTGCCGTCGCCATCACCGGTGCCGCTAAGGGTGTTAATGCTGCCGTCCAAAACCCCGTCGTTGGGGTCGGTGACCGACAACACTATGTCGGTGCTGTAGCCCGTATCGAGGGTGTCATTGGCATCCACCGCCTGCACCACAGGCACTGTGCTGAAGTTGGTCAGCGCGCCGCTGATGATGCTGATTGGGGCTGGCTCGGTGCTGAATAGCAGTTTGGTGGCCACCACATCGGCAGTAATGCTGTTGGCGGTGGCATCGGTCAGGCCGCCACCGGCGGCGGTCAGGGTAAAGCTTTCCTGGTCGGCAGAGGCGGTATAGGTAATGCCGCTGAAAGTGGCGATACCATTGATGGCGGCCAGGGTGGTGGTGCCGCTCAGGCTGCCGGCACTGGCTTCGGTGAGGGTGATATTGCCGGTAAAGCTGGCGTCGGTGTTGCCAAAATCGTCCTGTGCCCGCACCACGGGCTGGGTGGTGAGGGCGCTACCGGATACCGAACCGGCCGGCTGGGTGGTAAAGGCCAGCAGGGTGGCGTCGATGGCCGTTGCCAGGCCGGCGCCGTTATCAATGGCCGAAGTGGTGCCCATCTGGGTACCAGAGCTGCCCACTGTCAGATCGGTATCGCCATCAATGCTCAGCAAAAAGCGGTTACCGTCGGTCAGGCCGGTGTTGTCGTTGAAATAACCGCTGATGGCGTAGTTTTCGCTGCTGCCGTCCGCTATCGAAATGCTAACCGGAAAAGTCAGCACGTCGGTGGCGCCGTCGTAGCTACCGGCCACAAAGACGGCGTCCGGGCCGCTGAGGCGCCAGGTGATCTTGCTGCGATCGGCATCGGTGCTGGGGCCACTGACATGGACCCGTACCTCGCTAACGTTCAGGGCCAAGCCATCGCCGGCGCCGCCGTCAAGAAGGGTGAAGTCCAGCACATTGACCGCCTCGGCCGGGCTGTCAGCGGTACTGGCGATCTGGGTAGCTTCAGGAACGCCGCCGCCGATAAGGTTACCGCTGCTGTCACCGCTGACCACTGCCGCCGACACCGTGATGTCGTCAACATAGATATCCAAATCGCTGCTGGTAATGTGCAGGGAATCGATATCATTAAAGGCGGTATTACCTGAGAGGTTTACAACACCACTAGAGGCCGAAGTGGACCCCACTTCAGCGCCATTCTTATAGGCACGAAGGGTTACTGTGGCATCCCCCGCTCCGGTTGCAAGCAGCAGGGAGTCGAGCTTGAATTCCGAGCCATCAGCACTGCTGATCCGCGCTTCGGTCACTTCACCTGGGTTCTGGTTATAAAAATACAGCCAGTATGTACCGCTCGGAGAAATACCGTCGGCGCTGTTCAAGTTCGTGATTTGGAGTGGCTGAATGCCCCCATTGCTGTTGTTGCTGTAGAAAACAAAGGAGTCGCCCAACTGCGTATTGTTATCGTAGGTGGGCCGGGCAGGGGTACACCCCCCTGCGCAAATACCCTCAAAGTTCTCATTGGTTACGGCCAAGAGCACCGGCAATCGGGACAGCAAGGTACTGTCTACCGGGCTTCCCTTGCCATACTCCAGAACCAGGTCACCCCCCAGCGAGGCCGGGCCAGTGGCATTGGTTGAGGCCAGCACCGGCCTGCCCAGGCCCTTGGCCAGGGCGTCTACCAGCAGGTGGCCGTCACCCGCAGCCAGGCCACAGCCCCAGAGTTCCAACTGGGCATCTGCTGCCAGTTGCTGGCGCCAGGGCGCCAAAAAGCCCGGGTTGTCGTTAAGATAAGCCAGATCCAGCTTCTCGCCGCCCAGCTCCAAAGCGCCTGGCTCCCCGTGGCTAACCAGGCTGACCCTGTCCCAAGCCTTGCCGGCCAAGGCGCCGGGCAGGTCGTCCAGAGAATTGACCAAGCGCAGCTCGGCATCTGCCGGCAGCACCAACTGGGATGCCAGCTTGGCATCGGCCAGCACCAAGGTGCCGGCATTGGCGTTAAAGGCCAGTATCCATCCCAACAACAGCCAAGCCAGCTGGCGCATAACGGCTTCCTCATCGACCTGTTAGTGGGCCCGTCCCGGGCCCGTACTCACAAAATGGTGTTTATGCCAGAAGCCGGCCCCAAGGGCCGGCCCGTCCTGTTACACCCGCTCCTATCAGCTGCGGGGCGGGTAAATGCCTTGCAGGCAGATAATGAAATTGAGCACCTGAAACGGCTGCTGGTTGTCATGAGCCTCGTTACCACCTTCCGGCGCCAAACCGCCCGGGGCCATCTCCAGGTTGCCACCTGCTGCGTACAGGGGAGTCGGTCCACGGCCGGCCAAACCTGCGGCCCAGTAAGCCCCTTCTGGCCCCTGGCCAGCTTGGCCTGCACTAGCAACGGCCCTGGCCTGGTGGTTGTGGCTGGGGATCTGCGGCAGCGTTAGGGTGACCCTATCCTGCCCCGTGGGCTCACCCAGAAAACGCATGGTCAGCCCCGCGCCGCGCCCTTGGTGCATGGGCGCCCTGCCCCGCAGGTCTGGCAAAGCGAAGGTGCTGGTGCCGTTGCCACCGTAGGTGGTGCCCACCAGCGAGAACAGCGCCGTGTTTTCGGCAATGGGCAACAGTTGGCCGTCGCAAAACGCCCAGTTACGAGGGGGGAAATTGCCTGCGAAGATCCGAACTTCGCCGATATATGGATCCATGTGCTTAGCTCCTTAATTGCGGCTGGGGAACAGGCCTTGAACGGCGATGCAGAAGTTGATGGTCAGGTAGGGCTGCATATTGTTGTGGGCTTGGCTGCCGCCGGTATTACCTATGGCGCCGGCAGCCATGGTGCCGTTGGCGCTCTCGATATAGGGATTGGAGTCGGTAGTGGCCCAGGCATTGTTGCTGGGGTCTGCAGAAGACGCCTCGCCGGTGGCGGCATTGACCAGGTGGTTATGCTGAGGCAGGTTGGCCAGGGTCAAGGTGACGGATTCGGTACCGGCGCTCATACCAAGGGCCTTGCCGGGGCCCTGGTGCACCGGAGCTCGGCCTTGCAGGTTGGGCAGGGCGAAGGTGGTTACCCCATTTCCCCCATAGGTGGTACCCAGAATGCTATAGAGGGCCTGATTTTCGGAGATCAGCATCACCTGGCCGTTACACAGGGCCCAGCCAACCGGGGCAAAGTCGAAACCAAAGGGGCGGATCTCACCGATAAAGGGTTCAGCCATAACGAAGTCCTCAAGTCCTGGATGGGTAGATGCCATAAAGGCTGATGATGAACCCCAGGGTCAGTCCCGGCATCATGTTGGGGTGGGGTTGAGACCCGCCGGTCAGGCCTATGGCCTGCACACTCATGGCGGTGCTGGGACTGGCCGTCGAATAACCGGCCTCGGCGCCGGACAGGGCAGCCCAGTAGGCGTCCTGAGGGCTGGGCTCGTCACCGGTGTTGTTGCTGGCCCGGGCCGGGTGATTATGGGACGGCATTTCCGCCGTGGTCAGGGTGACGGTTTCACTGCCGGAGCGCTGCCCCAAGCGGTAAATATGGCCGGTGCTGCTTGGCCCATAGTGCAGTGGCAGCCGGCCCCGCAGGTCCGGCAGGGCAAAGGTGGTACGGCCATCGCCGCCGTAAGTGGTCTGCAGCAGGCTGAACAGGGCGTCGTACTGGCTTATGGCCAGCAACTGGCCGTCGCAGTAGGCCCAGCCCCTGGGGGCAAAGTTGCCGCTAAACATTCGAATTTCACCAACATAGGGTTCCATGGGTGCTCCTTTTCCACTATTGATAAGGCCAGGCCCCGCTCTTCATAGGAAAGAACCATGCCTGACCTGCTACCCCCAGGTATCAGCCTGAGGCCGGTCCAAGACGGCGACCGGGAATTCATGGCGGCACTCTTTGCCGCTAACCGCCAGGCCGAGCTGGCGCTGTTCCCCTTTGACGACCGGCAAAAGGCGCTGTTTCTGCAAAGCCAGTTCGAGGCGCAACAGCATCATTACTTCAGCCATTACCCCACCGACCGCTTTGCCATCATCGAACACCAGGGACTGCCCGTGGGCCGCTGGTTGGTAGCCCAGCAACAACAGGCATTGCGGATCGTCGATATCGCTTTAATGCCCAGTCACCAGGGACAAGGCATCGGCAGCGTCCTGATCCGCCGCCTACAGGCCGAAGCCACTGCCAACAGGCAAGCCATAGAACTTCAGGTCACACCCACCAGCCCGGCCAGGACTCTTTATGAACGCCTGGGCTTTCAAGCCGGCCAGGGTGACGACCTCTACCTGGCCATGGCTTGGCAGCCGGCTGTTAGAGCCTGCTGACCATGAATGCTGCACTGGGTAGGGTTGTTGGGCACCATGCTCAGCAACAACTCATCCGGCACGGCACGCTCGAAGCGGCACCGCCCCTGGGGGATCGGCTGCTGCTGATCACCTTCTAGGAGCAAGGTAAAGAGGTCGAGCGGGTTGTCGGGGGAGCTGTGCAGTGTGGTGCCGGTCAGGCGAAGAGGGATGGCAACGTCATCGATGCCTTTGAGATGTATGGGACTACCGATACAGGCCTGAAACTGGCTAACGTCAAACCTTCCCTGCGCGTGCTGCATAACCTACCTTGGTACTACAGTGTTGCGGGAAATGTTAATACAAGGTAACTGCCTTAGATAGGGAACATCTGGTACGCCCAGCCTAGAGCGAATAGTAACCACTTGTTATTTATGGGAATAAAATAAGACTGCTTTTTGATCAAAAGTTGAGCCTGTGAGCCAGATCACAGTGCTACTCCAGTATGACCTGGCCTTTTTCGTCCAGGCGGCATGCAAGCTTCTCTTCTCGCCCCGCTACCGTCACCAGGTAACGGCCCGGAGCCAGGGCCTTGACCCTGAAGCCAGCCTGGCTGGCGTAGCGCATTTGGATGGCGTTTAGGCAGTGACTTTGCAGCAAGGACTGATCCAGGTCCTTTTTGACCTTTTGCAGGGTACTGGGCTTATCCTGCTGGCCAGCCAGGGTGACCTGGCTGGCGGCCTGGTCGGGGTTCAGCAAAAACAACCGCACCATGATCACCAGCACGGCCACCAGCAGTAGCAGCATCAGTATCCTGGCCATTAGGCCCTCCCCGCACAGACCTCTAGAGCTTAGAACAGTTGTTCGGGGCTGAGCTGGCCAAGGACCGCATAGTTGGGGTTTTCCAGGCTCTCGCTCTGGTTGAAGGTCAGGGGCTGGCCGGCCAGGTCGACTATGCGGCCTCCCGCTTCCACCACTATGGCCCAGCTGGCCGCCGTGTCCCACTCGCCGGTGGGGCCTATGCGCACGTAGGCGTCGGCTACCCCTTCGGCCACCATGCAGGACTTGAGGCTGGCCGACCCGAAGGGCAAGGCGTCAAAAGCCAGATCCTGGTGCAGGTGGGCCTTGAGGGTGCTTAAGGACTGGTGGCGGGACACCGCCAGCAGCGGCGGCTTGGGACTTTCCCTGGTATGGATGGCCTGGCCGTTCTTAAAGACTCCCTGGCCCCTGACGGCCCAATAGCAGTCGCCGGACACCGGGGCATGGATCACCCCCAGCACAGGTTCGTTGTCCACCACCAGGGCGATGTTGACGGCAAAATCCGGTGAGCCGCCGACAAACTCACGGGTGCCGTCCAAAGGGTCCACCAGCCAATAGACCCGCCAGCGGCTGCGCTCGGCAAAGGGCTTATGGCCGGATTCTTCCGAGAGAATGGGAATATCCGGGGTCAGGGCCTTGAGGCCCCGCACTATCACCTTGTTGGCGGCGATGTCGGCGTTGGTGACCGGGCTGTCGTCGGCCTTGTGTTCGGTGACCAGGTCATCGGAACGGAACCAGGGCAAGATGGCCTGGCCCGCCTGGCGGGCCAGGGTGATGATGTCGTCGAGATAGGCCTGGGGTGTCATAGCAGCGCCTGTTCTTGCAGCCAGTCCCGTGCCAACAGCAAGGCGGTGAGGCTGCGCGCCTCCGAAAAATCCTTCTGATAGCGTAGCTCATTGATCCGCGCCAGCGGCCATGGCACCACTTCTATGGGTTCGGGCTCATCCCCTTCCAGCCTTGACGGGTACAGGTCCCGGGCGATGAGCAGGGTCATCTTGGCCGAGAAATAGCCGGGGGCCATGGACACTTCCCGCAGCACTGTCCAGTCCCGGGCGCCATAACCTATCTCTTCCTGCAGCTCGCGGTTGGCCGCTTCGATGGCGTCTTCGCCCGGGTCGATCAGCCCCTTGGGAAAGCCCAGCTCATAGGCATGGAGGCCGGCGGCATATTCACGCCCCAACAGCAGGGTGTGGTCGTCCAACAGCGGCACCACCATTACCGAGCCACGCCCCGAGCCCTTCATGCGCTCGTAATGGCGCTCGGCGCCATTGGTAAAGCGCAGGTGCAACTGCTCGACCTTGAACAACCGGCTTTCGGCGACGATTTGGGCGTCTATCACTTCGGGCAGCTTGGCAGATTTCGTCATGGCGGTACCGCTGGCTTAGAATGGCCCCTCCATTACACCCAATCACAGAGGCAGATGCCAGATGCTTGATGACCAACGCCTTAATTGGTCTGAAATTGACACCGTTTTGCTGGACATGGACGGCACCCTGCTGGATCTGCATTTTGACAACCATTTCTGGATGGACAGGGTACCGGTGCTGCTGGCCGAGAAAGACGGCATCAGCCTGGACCAGGCCAGGGCCCGTATCGATGCCGAATACCAGGCGGTGTTCGGCACCCTCAACTGGTATTGCTACGATTACTGGACGGCCCGCCTGGGTCTGGACATAGACCTGGCCAGCCGCGAGATCCAGCACCTGATCAGCCTGCGCAGCGACACCCTGCCCTTCTTGAAGGCCCTGCGCGAGTCAGGCCGGCGGGTCATTCTGCTCACCAATGCCCACCCCAAGAGCCTGTCCTTGAAGGTGGAGCTAACCGCCCTGGACCAGCACCTGGATCAGCTGATCTCCACCCACAGCTACCGGGCGTCCAAGGAGTCCCAGTCGTTGTGGCAGGCGGTTCACCTGGATCTGGGCTTTGACCCGGCCCGCACCCTGTTCGTGGACGACTCCCAGCCGATCCTCGAAGCGGCCCGCCGCTTCGGCATCCGTTATCTGTTGGGGGTGGAAAACCCGGACTCGAAAAAGCCCCATAAGCAATTCGACGGCTTTGCCGCCACCAGCGACTACCGCCAGCACCTGGATGAGATAAAAAAAGGGCCACGGTAAGTGGCCTGGGTAAGAAAGTGTTCTGATTGTAGTTATAGGTATGGGGAATAGGGCCGGTCTGACCGGCCCTTTGCTTAGTAGCGGTAGGACAGGCTCAGGCCGTAGCTGACCCCTTCTTCCTTCTCCTGCACTATCTGGCCCTGCTGCTCTATGGTGGTTTTCTCATCCAAGAGGTTCTTGAGGGTCAGTTTCACCGACAGCTCGGTGGTGGGGTAATAGCTGTAGGTGAAGTTCACCGAGTGGAAGGGTTGCTCCAGGGCGTCGTCACGGCCGTTGGTGCCGGCAAAAGCCACCCGCTCGCCGAATACGTTGTAGCTCAGGTTGGCCGAGTGCAGGCCGTCCGGTGAGTCAAAGCCCAGCTGCAGGTTGGCCACGTACTTGGAGTGGCCGGTCATGCGGCGCTTGAGGTTGGTGAGGTTGGTTTCCGCCAACTGGTTGATGTTGATCTCCGAGTCGGACACCGTCAGGTTACCGGCCACGAATAGACCGTTCCACGGGCTGTCGCCGCTGTCTCCCAGGAAGGAGAAGTCGCGAAGACCTTCGATCTCCAGGCCGTAAACTTCACCGTCTTCGGCGTTACGGAAGGAGATCAGGCGGTCGCCGTCCGAGCCTTGCAGTTCCAGGGTCTCGATGGGCTTTTTCAGGTCCTTGTAGAAGGCCCCTACCGACAGGTTGGCGCCGTCTTCCAGGTACCACTCCCAGCGCAGGTCGAAGTTGGTCATGTCGGTGCTTTCCAGGCCGCTGTAACCACGGACCTTGAAGTCGGTGACAGGGTCAACGTAAAGCACCGGGGTCACTTCCCTAAGATCGGGGCGCACCACGGTTTGGCCGACGCCAAAGCGCAGCTGCATGTCCTCGGTCAGGAAATAGGTGGCGGACAAGCTGGGGTAGAAGTCGTCTTCGGCCCGCACCATCTCTGCCGGGTCACCTTCAATCTCACCGGTGCTGGGGTTGAAGGGCACAGAGGCCTGGCGGAAGTCTTCATAACGCACGCCGCCGGCAAAGCGCCAGTCAAAGCCGTAACGCCAGTCAAAGCCCACATAGCCCATGTCCAGCTGCTGGGCCGACTTGTAGTCGTCGGCGCGGGTGGCCACATCGGAGATGTTAAAGCCCTTGCTGGCATCGAGGATGTTGGCGTCGCTGAAAATGTTCTCAAAGCGGTCGGTCAGCTCGGCCGTGGTAAAGCCACGGGTGTCGAACTTGTAGCGTGAGGTGGTGGAGTCACGTTCCCGCTCGAAGTAGTTGTAGCCCGCCAACAAGTCGAAGCTCGAGTCGCCTACTTCGAAGGGCAGCTTGAAGTCGATGGAGCCGTTTTTGGTCTCGTCCTTCATGTCGCCGAACTGGTAAGTGGCGGCGCTGTCGGAGCGACGCAGGCTGGCGCTTTGCAGCTGGCCGTCGGCGTCGTACTGGTTGTAGTAACGGTATTCAAGCTCACCGGGTGCAAAGCGGCGGGCGCGGGCGTCGGTGTACTGCCATTTGACCCCCAGGCCAAACAGCCACTCCCACATATGCTCGCCCTGCACCTGGTTGGCCACCATGGACCGCTCTTCGTAGCGGATATTGTTGATGCTGTAGTTGGCGTTGGCTTCGTTGATGGTCTCGACTGTGTCACCGGTCTTGCGCTTGGCCTCGTCGGAGGTGTCCTTGAGGTAAGTGCTGGTGAGCTTGACCTTGTTGTAGGGATCCAGTTCGAACCCTACCGAGGCCACCCCGGAGTTCTTCTCGGTGTAGGTGGTGCCCAGAATGTCGTCGAACTTTTCCAGGGGCGACAGGCTGCCGTCGGCGCTGCGGGAATAGTAGCGCTCGCGCTCGTTGAAGTTCTTGGCTTCGGTATCGTGGGCCACCCCCACCATAAAGCCCAGCACGCTTTCGCTACCGATTTCAAAGCGGTTACCCATGGCCACCGAGAAGTCGTAGTCAGGGTCTACGCTGCTCTTGTCCAAATCCATGCGACGGTTGAAGCTGGTGCCCAGTTCACGGTTGATGGTCTCGGCCTTGGCCAGGTTGCCGGCGGTCAGGCCGCCCAGGCCCTTGGCGATATTGACCACGTCGATGGAGCCGTACTGGTTGGCGGCGTCACTGACCGCCTTGGGCAGGGCACGCTTGCCGTCGTCCGAGCCCAAAAAGTCGCGGCCACCGCCGTTGTAGTCCAGGCCGTCTTTGTGGTTCTTGCTGGTGGTGCTGATACCCACCTTGGCGGCCAGGGTGAACTCCAGGGGGAAGCTCAGGGTACGGATGTCGACGTTACCGCCGCCAAAAGCCGCCGGCTTGTCGGGGGAATAGGCCTTCTGCACTTCCAACGAGTCGATGATGGAAGAGGGGAACATGTCCACCGGGATCACCGAGCGGGTCGGGTCAGGCGAAGGCACCAGGGCGCCGTTGAGGGTGGTGCTGGAGTAGCGCTCACCCAAACCACGCACATAGATAAACTTGTCTTGCACCAGGGTCAGGCCCGTGATGCGACGCAGGGCTTCGGCAGCATCGCTGTCGCCGCTGCGGCTGATCTGTTCGGCGTCCATTAGGTCGGCTACCACCGCTTTTTCACGGCGTTCGGCCATCACCGAGGACAGGGTGTTGATCTGGCGACCAACCACTTCAATGCGTTCCACATCGAACTCATCCCCCGCATCTTTTTTCTCGGGTTCAGCAGCCAGACTGGGCAGGGTCACCAGGGCAGCCAGCACGGCCAGGCATACCGGTGTCCGAGTCGGAAATCGACGCATAATCTTCAAATCCTTGCGACAGAGGGAAAGGCGAAGGCGCCGGGAGAGCCCCGGCGCCTTGATGCTTAGTTGTTCAGGCCAAAGGTCCAGCCGGCAGTCCAGTCGGCGTCAGCTTTGACGGCGCCGATGTAGTCGGTGGCGTCGAAGAAGCTGTCGGCAGACAGGTCGGCAGGGGTGGTGGTATCGATGGTGTAGATACCGTTGACCACGTCGGCCATGGCAGCGGCAGTACTGTTACCGGCTTGACCCAAGAACCAGGACTGGGCGTCAACGCCACCGGTCTCGTTCTTGAAGGGCTCGTCGCAGGCGATGACGGAGTTGGTCATCACTGTGGTGCCATCGGTAGCCAGGGCGTTGGACTCGGCGCCGTTGAACTCCAGGCACTCACCCATGCCCACCGGGCCGGTGATGATGAAGTTGTGCAGCTTGGCGGAGGTCCCTTCGCGCAGCAGTACGCCTTCGGAGTCGTCGTCACCGTCCCAGGTGTTGCCGATAATGGTCATATTGGCCACGGTCGGCTGAGTCAGGGGGGTGGCAGACTTGTCGGCTTTCTGGTTGTCTCCTTCGATGCCACGGTTGGCGGGGCCGTTGGCCGGGTCTTGCTTGACCAGTACGTATTGCACCTTGCCGGTCCAGCCGTCGGTCCAATCCAGGGAGTCGTCCTCTTCACCGGTCAGCACCAGGTGGCGCAGGTTGACGTTGCCGCCGAACACTTCCACGCCGTCGTCAGAGCTCTGGTGCACTTGCAGGAAGTCGACTGTGGTACCGGAGCCAACGCCGGCCAGGGTCAGGCCGTTCAGTTCGTTATCGGGCAGCACTTCGTAACCGGAGTGTTTGATCACTACGTACTTGAGCACACCGGAGTTGTCGGCCGGGTTGTTGCCGCCGTACAGGCCGGCGTCACCTTCGGCTTCGATGTCACAGCTGTTAGGGTCGGTACAGAGGTTGGAGGGGGCATTGCCCAGGATAACCATGCCGCCCCATTGGCCGGTGCCGGTCTGGGCGCCGATGACGTCCTGCACCGAGGTGAAGGTGATAGGCGCAGTAGCGGTGCCTTCGGCCATGATTTTGGAGCCACGGCTGACCACCAGGAAGTCGGCAGTGCCTTTACCGAACACCCGCACACCCGGCTCGATGGTCAGGGTAGCGGAGTTGCTGTTGTCGCCGCCCACCGCCACTTTACCGTCCAGCACGTAGTCGGCGCCGGCCAGCAGGGTCAGGTTGCTGGATATCTCGCCGCTCAGCTGGCAGTTGAGCTTGTCGGACACGGACGCCACCTGGGTGGTGCCGGCCGGGCAGTTGGCCAGCGCCGGGGCTTCGTCGTGGATACCGTGGGTCCAGCCCAGGGTCCAGTCGTTGGTGCCGTCGAAGGCGCCGATGTAGTTGACGGTCTGGAACCAGGAGTCGACGTTGTTGGCAACGTCATAGCCGCCGCCGATGGCCGGCGAGGTGGCCGCCGGGGTGTAGCCGCCCAACTGGGCGTCACCCAGGACGTTCTCTTTGGCCGGGTCGGTGAACCAGGTTTCCAGGTTGGTCAGGTTGTTGTCGTTGGCGTCCTTGGCATCCTTGAAGGGCTCGGCGCAATCGATGATGGAGTTGCGCAGGATGATCTCGCCTGCGTTGTACTGGGCGATGGTGGCATCGTTGTTGAGCTCGAAACACTCACCCATGCCGGCCGGGCCGGTAATGATGAAGTTGTACAGCTCGGCCTGGGTGCCTTCGCGCAGCAGCACGCCTTCGGAGTCGTCGTCACCGTCGTAGTTGTTGCCGATGATGGTCATGTTGGAGATGACCGGACGGGTGATCGGCTCGGCGCCGTTGTCGTTCTTGTTGTTGTCCCCTTCGATGCCACGGTTGGCATGGAAGTCGCCCTTGTTCTGCTGAACAAAAACGAACTGGGCCTTACCGTTCCAGCCGTCGGTCCAGTCCAGGGAGTCGTCTTCGTTGTTCAGCAGCACTATGTTGCGCAGGTTCACCGAGCCGCCGAACAGCTCGATACCGTCGTCGGAGCTGTGCATGACCTGGACGTGGTCAACTGTGGTGCCGGAACCGACGCCGGCAAAAGTGATGCCGTTCAGTTCGTTATCGGGCAGCACTTCATAGCCGCTGTAGCGCACTTGCAGATACTGCAGCACGCCGGAGTTGTCGGCGGGGTTGTTGCCACCGTAGGGGCCGGCGTCGCCTTCGGCCTGGACGGTACAGTTGTCCGCGTCGGCGCAGCTGTTGGTCACGGCGTTACCCAGCAGCACCAGGCCGCCCCACTGGCCGGAGGAATCGGCCTGGACGTTGCCCAGCATGTCCTGCAATGACGTCATGACGATGGGAGCGGCGGCGGTACCGGCGGCGTTGAGCTTGGAGCCACGGGACACCACCAGGAAGTCGGCACCGGATTTACCAAACAGGGTGGTACCGGGCTGGATGCTCAGGGTGGCGCTGTCGGTGTTGTCGCCGCCCACTGTCACTTTGCCGTTCAGGGCCCAGAGGATGTCGCTGGTCAGGGTCTGGTCGCTGCTGAAAGTACCGGAGATCTCACAGACCGTCTTGCTGCTGCCGGCAATGGCGGCGCCTTCGGTGGCGAAATCAGGGCAGGCGCTGGCCGGAGGATTGGGGTCAGAGGGGTTGCCACCGCCGTTGGAGCTGTTTTCGTTGATGTTGATATCACCGCCGCAGCCCGCCATGGCCAAAGCCAAGGTCAGGGCGCTGAGCTTGGCTACAAACTTGCAGTTCATAAAAGGGTCTCTCCCGAAAACACGTGATAAGTGCAGATCCGGGGCAAACCCTAAAGGTGAATCTTTACAAATACGCTACAAAAAGATTTCCCAAAAAAGTCATATTTGTTACCCATTCAAGGATTTAAAGTCGGCGAAAATATGTACTACGGCGCCAGCCCTTGCTGTGACTGGGCCCACATCCGTAACACTAATGAAACAAAACAAAAAGCGCCCTCGAATGAGGGCGTCATTTTTTTTAGAAATGCGACGAATGCCTTTGGCCTTACCTGGGCAGGCGGCCCTGGAACTGCACCGGGTAACGGCCGTCACTGCCGGCCTTGCCGAAAAAGGCAAAGGCGTCTTTCAAGGCTTTGGGCTGGTCGTCAGCCGGGCGGGCAAAGCCCCTGACCTGGTAGTTTTCCCCTTCCAGGCGTGCTTCCAGTTCCAGGCCAAGGCGAGGGGGCGTGTCGCGCACCACGGCGGTGATGGCGCCCTGGTCGCAGGCCAGGTCAGCGTCGATGCGGCCAAGGTCAAAGTCACCGAAATTGTTGGTCACGGCGGCATCCAGCCATTGGGCCTTGCCCGACAGGGCTTCACACCAGGGGGCGCCCTTGCGGTACTGGGCCAGGGCCACCGACAGCTGGCCGCTCACCTGGCTGGGTACCGGCAGGCGCATATCCGCCACCAAGGGTGCCACCGGCACTTTCAGCACCAGGTTGTCCAGGGCGATGTCCCCCCCCAGTCCCAACGCCAGGTCACCACCCAGTTGGCTGACGCCGGGGCGGCTGGACAGATGCAGGCTGAGCTGGCCGGTCAACAGGGCCCAAGGCCGGGTTTGCCAGCGCAGCTGCTCAAAGTGCAGCCCCTGCACCGACAGCTGGGCCACTTGGCCCTGCCAGATGGTGCCCTGCACACCGCTTACCGCCACCCCAGGGGGCAGCGGCGCCTGGGAGAGCACCAGGGCAGCAGGAAGTTGCCAGGCCAGGGCCACCAGGAAAAACAACAGCCCTGCCAGGGTCCACTTGATAATCCGCATCAGGCCCCCGTCAATTCCAAACGCCGCACCCGCACCATGCCCGGTGTGC
This sequence comes from Gallaecimonas xiamenensis 3-C-1, assembly GCF_000299915.1. Classification (NCBI taxonomy): domain Bacteria; kingdom Pseudomonadati; phylum Pseudomonadota; class Gammaproteobacteria; order Enterobacterales; family Gallaecimonadaceae; genus Gallaecimonas; species Gallaecimonas xiamenensis. The sequence goes on along the minus strand of NZ_AMRI01000002.1, from coordinate 188,767 downwards.
CCGTGGTAATAACGTCGGCCTGGGACACACTCAGGCCCTCTTTCAATTGCAGTGCGGTGAGCCACTGAGTCAGGCGCTCGAAGGGCACCTCATCGACCCAGACGCTGATCCCCCCCTGTCCCGGTTGCAGGCGGGCGATGCGGACATTGAAGCTGTTGGCGCTGCGGGTAACCCTATCGGTGAGGCTGCCACTGCCGGTTGCCAGGCGCCCGCCTTTGGCGGCCAGCAGCCTGCTGCCCTGCTCTCGCAGGTATTGCAGGTCGCCCTGGCGGCTTTGTAGCTGTTGGCGCGCGGCTTCCTCGGCACCGCTCAAGGGCTGCCAGATGGCAAAGTAAAAGAGGCCAAGGGCCATAAAGGGCGCCGCCCAGGTCAGCACCTGGCGATCGCGGGGGGCCATGGCCTGCCAGTATTCCTTGATCATCCTTTGCTCCTCAGGATAAGGGTGCCGGTTACGCCCCCTTCCACCGTGCTCTGGCCACCGCTCTCTACCTGGTAACGGTTGGCCAGTTGCTGTTTGAGCCGTTCGAAGGTGGCAAAGTCCGGCGCCATGGTCAGGACACGCAGCTCGCCACGACCGGCGTCAAAGCGCAGGTTGTCCGGCTTGATGTTGCCGACCTTGGCAAAGGTCAGCGACAGGTCGTTGAGCATGGCCAGCAGGCTGGCCTCTTGGGCGCCGCTGCCCAAGTTTTTGAGCTTACCGCGCAGCTGACTTTTCAGGCTGCCGGCGCTGACCAGCCGCTCCCCGCTGAAGAGGCGGCCGTAGTCGGCCTTGATTTGCGCTTCCAGGGCCTGGGTTTGCGCCGAGTATTGGTACAGGGCCACCCCCTTGCCGGCCAGGGCGATGACCAGCAGGGCCGCCAGGCTGGCCAGGGCCGGCCACCACAAATTCAAAGGGCCCTTACCCTTGCGCTTTTGCTGGTAAGGGCCATGGAGCAGGTCCAGGCTTTGTTCAGAGCCGCCCTTGGCCAATACCGCCAGAGGCAGGTCGGCGTCCAGGTGGGTCAGGGTGCAGTTGGGAGGCAGGCTGAGGTCGCCGTAGGCTTCCACCGGCTGTACCCCGCCGCCGCTGGTTTCTTCCGCCAGTGGGGCTACTATCCAATCGGCCAGGGCTGCCTCGATGCAAAGCCCTTTGCTCTCCTGGGTGCGCAGCAGCAGTTCCTGGCCCAGCACCAGGGCCGACCAGCTGTGGGGCTGCCAAGGCAGAGCCAGGCAGTCGGGCAGCAGTTTCCAGGGGCTCAGCTGGGCCTCTTGCAACCAGCCCAGCCACTGCTCCATCAACTGATGGCGCACCGCCACGGCGGCTACCTGCTCTCCCTGGGGTTTGAGGGTGAAGTGCAGGCTGTCCACGTCGTCTGCCAGTTCTTCTTCCAGGGCAAAGGGCACGGCACGCAGGAACTGTCGTCCCTTGCCGGCCTGTTTGACCGACCCCATAAAGCAGGCGCTACCCGGTACCAATACCAACAGCCGGCCGTCCAGGCGGGCCAGCTCTGTCAGGGCCTCTGGGCCAGGCAAGGTACCGCTGGCCAGCACTGCCTGTTCGGCGCCAGACCAATGGAGCCAGGGTATCCCCTGGTCGTCAGTCAGGGGCAGGCGGATCACCAAAGTGTTGGTCACAAGCGTCCTCCCAGACGGCGCCACAGCGTCGTCAGCTTGTTGTTATCGTCTTTCTTCAAGAGACTTTCCATGTACATGGGCCTGTCCTGGAAGCGCCCTTCCAGGGAAACAAAATAGCGATCAGATTTCAGCACCAGGGCTTCCTTGGCCCCCGGCAAGGGGTCTTGCAAGGACGCCAGGGCAGGCTCTTCCCAAACCTGGTCCAGGCTGTCGAAGCCCTCTTCCGGCCTAGCCCCAAGGATCCCCTCGGCATCGCTCAGGGTCAGGGGGGTGAGCACGGCGGCCAGCACCGCCGCCCTGTCACTGGGCAGGGTGTTGACGTTCACTTCAAAGCTGTTGTCGTCCAAGACGCAGACATAAGGCCGCACCTTGAGGTAGATGGCCGCCGTCACCCCGTTGACCATGCGCAGCTCTGACACATCCGTCATCAGGCCATTGGCCGCCAGGTAGGGAAACTCCCGGCCTTGGTATTCGGCGTCTTCGGCGCCGAAACTGGCATCCAGGCGGCTGTCATCGTCCAGCCAGTCCGCCAGGGAATAGCTGACGGTTTCCGCCTCGAAGCTGTCCACTTCCAGGGCCTCCAGCAAGGCTTGGAAGGCCTTGCGATGACTTTGGCGGTCCTGGTCGTTGTCCCCTTGCAGGCTGTTGAGGTTGAAGCAGCCGTGGCCGTCGCGGATCTGGCCCTTGATACTGCCCCCTTCCACCGGGAAAGCCTGGGGTTTGGCCCAGTCCTGGCTCAGGTTCAGCTCCCCGTCTTCTTCCTTTAGCAGCCGGTGCAGGGCCAGCTTGGCAAAGGCCTCGCCGGACAGGGCATAAAAGTAGGCCTGATGTTGGCCGATCTGGTTGCCGGTACGGCGGATATTGATGCCCAGACGGCCGCCGATACCGGCCGCCACCACCACCATGATGGCCAGGATCAGCATGACGGTAATGAGGGCCACGCCCCTTTGCCTTTGGTTCACTTGTCCTCCCCGCTGCTGTCGTCCTTGTCCGGGGTGGGGACGGCGAAGCGGCGGCTCAGCTCGCCGAAGTCCTTGAGCTTTAACTTAAGCTCTATGGCCCTGGGCAGCGCTGCCGCGTCCCAGCTTTCCTGCCAGTCCTTGCCGTCGTAGTAGCGCACCTTAAAGGCGTCGACACCGGCCAGTAGGGGTTGTTCCTGGGGTTCCACCCCTACGTCCGGGTCCGGATAGAAGTAGTAGTCCTTGACCAGCTTGCCCTCTTTGAGGCGATAAGCGGCCAGCTGCACTTCCGAACGGGGCAGCATGGCCGCCGGGTTTTGCCAGCCCCGGCGGGTAAAGAGGATGCCGTCGTCCTCCGAGTCCAGTAGGAAGGGGCCGCCTTTGAAGACGCTGGCCTGCTTGTCGCCGCCGGGGAAACGCACCTGGCGGCTGGTGAGCTGGAGCATATCCCGCTCCACCGTCAGCATCGCCTGTTGCAGTTCGGCCAGGCGCCCGGACTTTTCCTGGCTGCTCTTGTCAGCCTGCAATACCTGGTTCAACACCTGGTAGGCCCCCACGGCCAGAAGGGCGAAGATGGCCATGGCCACCAGCACCTCGATCAGGGTGAAGCCTCGGACAAGGTCTCGGGGGATAACCCTGGGCGCCGGCCTCATGACTGCACCTCGAAATAGCGGCGCAGCACCGCCCCTGGGTGGCTCAGGTCGCTGTTGCGCGACACTGTCACCTCCAGGGCGAAAAAGCTTTTATCTTCGGTTTTCAGGCGTTTTACCCGCCAATGCCATTCCACCCCGGCCTGGGTTTCGGTGCCTTGGGCACCGTCCTTGAGCTCGCTGTACTCGGCGTCGTTGAGCTTATTACTGGCCACCCAGTCGGCCAGGGTCTTTTCTTCCAGGATGGACAGGCTGCGCACCCCATTGGTGGTGGCATTGATAACGGCAATGGCCGACAGGGCGAAGATGGCCATGGCCACCAGCACTTCGATAAGGGTAAAACCGCGCATCTTCACCAGCTCAGTTCCCCTTGGCGCCAACTGAGATCGCTGCTGTCGGGCCTGTCCAGGTAGCCGTTGGCATGGCCTTGGACGCAGCGGCTCAACACCTGGCTGGGGTCATTGCTGGCCAGGATGCTGCGCTCTCGGCTCTCCCGGCTAAAATCCAGCAATCCTGCCAGGGCCTCGCTCTTTACCTTGAAAAAACAGATTTCAAAGGGCAAAAACTCCCCGGACGACAGGAAGAACAGGTGCGGTGTCAGGCGTTTTTCCCGCTCCTGGGAGCTGCCCTCCACCTCGAAGGCGTCATCGGGGATCAGGCTTTGGCCCAGGGACAACCCCTCCAGGCGCAAGGCGCCATGGATACCGGGCTCGCTGTGCCAGTTCTTCAGGACACCGTCGTCGTCCAGGGCCTTCCAGGCTCCTTTGGGCCCTTCGGGGTCGTCTTCATACCCCGGCGCCGGGGCGTCCGGGTCAAAACGCATGGGCTCAACGCCCCCTTCCTGGTCGAACTTCAGCCCCAGCTCCTCGCCGCGCATGATCGCCTCGTCGTGCATCAGGGCAAAGCGGGCCTGCCAACGCAGGGCTTCCTTGTCCAGAGCCACGCCATCGCTCTGGCCGCCAAAAGACAGGCTGACCATGGCCACCATCATGCCGATGACAAAGAGGACGACCAGCAACTCAAGCAATGAGAAGCCGGCGGCGCGGCGCGGCAACATGATTATTTTTGGAAGTCCTTGATGTTCCAGTTGCCGATGTCGGCATTGAGATCTTCACCCCCTTCCTGGTTGTCGGCGCCCAGGGTGAACAGGTCGTAACGGCCGTGCTCGCCGGGGCTGATGTAGATGTAGTCGTTGCCCCAAGGGTCTGTGGGCAGGCGCTTGATATAGCCGCCTTGGCGGTAGTTGCGGGGGGCCGGTACCGGCTCTTCCACCAGGGCCTGCAGCCCCTGCTGGGTGTTGGGCAGCTGGCTGTTGTCCAGGTAGTACATTTCCAGGGCCGACTCCAGGCCGTTGATGTCGGCAATGGCCTTTTGCACCATGGCCTTGTCTTTGTTACCCAGCACATTGGGGGCGACTATGGCGATCAGCATTCCCAGGATCACCACCACCACCATGATTTCGATAAGGGTAAAACCCTGTTGCTTGCTTTTCATTACGGCTCCTTGGCGGCTCAGGCCACCATATTGTTCATTTCCAGAATGGGTTGCAGGATAGAGATCACGATAAAAAAGACAATGCCGGCCATCATCACCACCATCAGCGGCGTGAGGATGCCAAGGGACACTGTCACCAGGTTGGCAAACTCCCTGTCCTGGTTGTCGGCGGCCCGCTCCAGCATCTGGGTCAGTTCACCGGATTTCTCCCCAGAGGCGACCATGTGCAGCATCATCGGCGGGAACAGCTTGGTTTGGGTCAGGGCCTGGCGCAGGCTGCTGCCCTCCCGGACCTTGGTGGTGGCGTCCCGCAGGGCGACGCGCATCACGTCGTTGGTAAGCACCTCGCCGCTGATGCGCATGCCTTCCAGCAGCGGCACCGAAGAGGCGCTGCAGATGGACAGGGTGCGGGCAAAGCGGGCGGTGTTGACCCCCCGCACCACCTTGCCGAGGCCGGTGGTTCTTAATAGCAGGCCATGGACCTTGGCGCGAAAGCGCTCCTGGCGCATGGCACGGCGAAAGACCACTGTCGCCAGCACCGCCGCCGCCAGCACCAACAGGCCCCAATTGCGGACAAAGTCGGAGGCGGCAATCAAAAAGCGGGTACTGGCCGGCAGGGCGGCATTCATATGGTCAAACTGCCCCACCACAGTGGGTACCACAGTGGCCAGCAGCAGGCTGATAACCCCTATGGCCACCACCGTCAGGATGATGGGGTAGATCATCGCCTGTTGGACCTTCTGCTTGATGGCCTGGCGCTGCTCGGTGTAGTCGGCCAGGCGATTGAGGACAGTGTCCAAGTGCCCGGACTTTTCCCCGGCGCTGATCATGGCGCAGTAAAGGTCGTCAAATACATGGGGGTACTCGGCCATGGAGTCGGCCAGGCTATAGCCTTCCACCACCTTGGAGCGCACCGCCATAATGATGCGCTTGAGGCGCGGCTTCTCGGTCTGTTCCGCCACCGCCTTGAGGCACTCTTCCAACGGCAGGGCCGATTGCACCAGAGTAGAGAGCTGGCGGGTGATAAGGGCCAGATCCGGCACCGAGATACGTTGGCCAAAGCCCACACCTTTGCCTTGGGCCTGGGCCTTTTCCTTCTGGGCGCTGGCTTCCAGGCTGACCGGCATCAGCCCCTGTTCCCGCAGCAGCACCCGGGCCGCCCTGGCGGTATCCGCTTCCAGCAGGCCTTTTTTCTGTTTGCCCTTGGCGTCCAGGGCGACGTATTCGAAAGCCGCCATCAATCCTCCCGGGTGACCCGCAGCACTTCCTCAAGGGAAGTGACACCGGCCTGCACCTTGGCAAAACCGTCGTCGCGGATGCTGGGTACCGACTTGCGTACCTGCTTGATGATGGCCTGCTCGCCCCGGCCGTTGTGGATAAGCTCCCTGAGTTTCTCGTCGATGATGATGAACTCGTGGATGCCGGTCCGGCCGCGATAACCGGTCATGTTGCAGTGTTCGCAGCCCTTGGGGTGGAACAGGGTGAGATGTTTTTCCTCGACCCCCATCAGCTCCAGCTCGCCCTTGCTGGCTTGGTAGGGCTCACGGCATTGGGGGCAGAGGCGGCGCACCAGGCGCTGGGCCAGCACCCCGAGCAGGGAGCTGGAAATAAGGAAGGGTTCAACCCCCATGTCCTCCAGGCGGGTAATGGCGCCGGCGGCGGTATTGGTGTGCAGGGTAGACAGCACCAAGTGGCCGGTCAGGGACGCCTGCACGGCGATCTGCGCCGTTTCCAGGTCTCGGATCTCCCCCACCATCACCACGTCCGGGTCCTGGCGCAGTATGGCCCGCAAGCCCCGGGCGAAGGTCATGTCCACCTTGGGGTTGACCTGGGTCTGGCCTATGCCTTCCAGGTCATATTCGATGGGGTCTTCGACGGTCAGGATGTTGCGGTCCTTGGAGTTGATCTCCGACAGCCCCGCATAGAGGGTGGTGGATTTACCGGAGCCGGTTGGGCCGGTGACCAGGATAATGCCGTGGGGCTTGCGGATAAGGGCCTCGAACTGGCCGCGCACCGCCTTGGCCATGCCCAAGTCTTCCAAGTCCAGGCGCACCGCGTTTTTGTCCAGCAGACGCAGCACCACCCGTTCGCCGTGGTTGGACGGCATGGTGGACACCCGCACGTCCACCGCCCGGCCGGCGATACGCAGGCCGATACGGCCATCCTGGGGCACCCGCTTTTCGGCGATGTCCATGCGGGACATGACCTTGATCCTTGAGACCAGCAGGTTGGCCAGCTTGCGGCTGGGCTTGAGCACTTCCTTGAGCACGCCGTCGATGCGAAAACGCACCACCAGGGCTTGCTCGAAGGTTTCGATATGGATATCCGAGGCCCCTTCCTTGATAGCCTCCGACAGCAGGGCATTGATCAGCCGAATCACCGGGGCGTCGTCGTCGGAGTCCAGCAGATCCTCGGTCTGGGGCAGCTCCTCGGCCAGGGCGTTCAGATCCAGGTCGGCGCCGATGTCTTCCATCAACTGGCGGGCAGCACTGGAGTCACGCTGGTAAGCGGCCACCAGTTGCTCTTCGAAATCGTGGCCGGACAGGGGCGTGGGGCCAATGGCCTCCCCCAGGAAACGCCAGGCCTCCAGCAAGGCCTGGGGTTTGGCCCCCTCTCGCAGGTAGAGGTGCCCTTCGGTAAAGAGCACCCCGTGGCGCTTGGCAAAGGCGAAGGGCAGCCGGCCGGCGGCCAGCTCCTGTTCGGGGCTCAGCTCTTGCTGGGCCTCCTGGGCCAGGGCCTCTTCTTCGAGCTGCAGGCTTGGTTCAGTCATCCTTTTGCTCACGTGCTTGCTTTTCCAGGTACTCCTCCAGGCTGGGAGGACGGGCCAGGTTGTCATCCCAAGGCGGCAGCTCGGGAGGATCCATAAAGGGCATCAGGCTGATGCCGTCTTCCCGGCGCTTCTCCTGCTGGCGGTGCATCAGGTTGTACTTGCGGCGGCTCAGCTCGCGCAGGGTGTCGGCGTCCCGCACTATGGTGGGATGGATAAACACCATCAGGTTACGCTTGCGCTTGGAGGTGGAGGTAGAGCTGAACAGGTGGCCGATAATGGGAATGTCACCCAGCAGCGGCACCTTGGACTCGGATTCCTGGACGTCCTCGTCAATCAGGCCTCCCAGCACTATGGTGTCACCGTCTTCCACCAGCACTGTGGTGTTCACTTCCCGCTTGTTGAGGGTGATGTCCACGGCGGTGTTACCGGCCCGACTGGACACTTCCTGCTTGATCTCCAGCTGTACCGTATCGCCCTTGTTGATCTGGGGGGTGACGTTGAGTTTCACACCCAGCTGCTGGCGCTCTATGGTCTGGAAGGGGTTGGAGTTGGAGTCGCTGGCGGTGGAGCCGGTCAACAGCGGTACGTCCTCACCGGCCACGAAGGACGCTTCCTTGTTGTCCAGGGTGGTGACCGAGGGGGTCGACAGGATATTGGCCTTGGTGTTGGTGCTGACCGCCTGGATAACGGCGCCCCAGTCGTCCTTGATCACCCCCCACATGGCACCGTTGACGCTGCCCAGCACCTGGGCCAGCAGGCTGTAGTCACCCTGGGTGTCAGGGGTGGAACTGGTGGTGGTGGAACCGTCCCGATTGACCACTGTGGTGGTGGTGCCGTCCTCTCCCTGCGCGGCCAGGGCGGCGGCGCCAATCTGGGTGAGGCTGGGGAAGTTGCCGTTGGAGAACTGCTGCAGGCCGTAATCTTTGGACACCCACTGCACCCCCAGGTCGGTGCCGTCACCGTCGTAAATCTCGACGATCATCGCTTCCACATGGACCTGGGCCCGGCGGATATCCAACTGGGCCACCACATTGGCCAGGTTGCTGAGCAGGTCAGGCTGGCCGGTCAGCACCAGGGAGTTGGTCTCTTCGTGGGCCTTGATGGACACCTGCTGGCGGTTACGGGTACTGGACCTGGCCTGGGCCTGGCCTTGCTGGTCCTCGGCCTGGATGGAGTCGGACACCCCTTGCAGCACATCCACCAGGTCCTTGGCCTTGGCGTATTGCAGGTAGATAACCCGGGTATTGCCGGTGTTCTGCTGGTTGGTGTCCAGCTCTTCGATGGTGCGCACGATGCGGGCCCTGGCCTTGGCCTCACCGGACACCAGCACCGAGTTGGTGCGCTCGTCCGCCACCACTTTGACGGCCAGGGGATTATTGTTGTTCTGGTTGGCGCTCCCCGACCCCTTGTTGAGATCGTTGAGGATATCCACCACCTGGTTGGCCGAAGCGTACTTGAGCTTGACCACTTTGACTTCCTGGTCGCCGGCCTTGTCCACCCGCCGTACTATCTGGTCGATGCGGTCCACCACCCCGGAACGGCCGGTGACGATCAGCACGTTGGAGTCGTCATAGTGGACCACGTTGCCGGCCCCGGCGTTGTCCACCAGTTGGCGCAGCAACGGCGACAGTTCCCGTACCGGCACGTTGTGTACCTGGATAACCCGGGTGATCATCTCGTCGCCGCCGGCTTCCCCAGCCTTGTCTTCCAGCACCGGTATGGCGCCGGTCTTGGCGTCCTTGGCCTTGACCACCTTGAGCACGCCGTTGGGCATTTCCACCACGGCAAAGCCGTAGACGTCCAACACGTTCTGGAAGAAGCCGTAATACTGGTCGGCCGTCATCTGGTCATAGGAACGCACGTCGATTTTGCCGCGCACCGAGGGGTCGACGATGATGGTCTTCTTCAGCACCGCCGAAACGGTGGAGATGAATTCGTTGATGTCGGTGTCCCTGAACTGGGCCGAGTAGGTGGCAGGCTCGCCACTTTCTGCGGCCAGGGCCGGCAGCAAGGGGCTGCCCGCCAACAGGGCCGTCAACAAGGCCGCCGCCAGTGTCGGCTTGACGCCGTGATTCTTGGCCATAGTCCTTCCTTTATGCTTGATGGCGGTCATTGCTCGATACTGATGCTGAGGTTCATGGCCTGGCCGCCGCGCTCTATGTCGAGGGCGAGGCTGTCCAGGGTGCCGAGCTGACTGAGAATATCCATGGCCTGTGCCGGATCGGTCAGGTCATAGCCGTTGATGGCTTTGACCAGGTCGCCTTTTTCCAGGCCCAGGCTGTTGAAAAGTTGCGGTTTGGAGCCGGGTGCCACCAGGTAGCCGACAAGGCTGTCGTCCTGGCGGGAGGGGGAGAAACGCACCAACTCGCTGATGGAGGCCGGGTTGGCCTTGGCAGCGGCCAGGCTGTCCCTGACCTGGTCCGCGCTGACCGAGGTCGGTGCCGGGCGGCGGCCGGCCGGTACCGGGGCAGGCCTGGCCAGGGGCTGGTATTCCTTGCCGTCCAGCATCAGGGCTTCGGTCTGGTTGCGGTTGTCCAGCAGCACCCTGTCCCAAAGGATGCGTTTGATCTTGGCGGAGGTGCCCTTGATGTCGTCACCGACCCGGTAGGCCCGCTGGCTACCCTGGCTTTCGATAATGGCCACGCCACTACCGGTGTGGCTTTCGGCCACCAGGCCGCTCAGTTTGAGCTTGAGGCGGGTCTCGGGCGCGTCCACCACTTCCTGCACCGGCGCCTGCTGCTCCGGGGCGGCAATGCCGAACAAGGGGTGGGCGGACAGGCCACTCAGGTCCAGGGACTCACCCTGGCCGGCCTGGGACGGTTGCCAGCGCTCAACAGGCGGTACAGGGGTGGCCAGTTGCCAGCAAAGCCCTGCCAGCAGCCACAAGGCCACCATGCTGAAGATGAGGGTAAGGAAGCGCTGCAAGGTTTTTTCGGGCAAGCGCCGTGCCCAATCCGAGGCACGCTCAAGAAGCAATTCGGTATTCATTGTTATAACAGCCCCCTGGAATCCACCTGTCCCTGGTGTGGGCTGTGACCCCTTTTTAATCGTAATAAGGCACAGAGAATGTGAAGAAAGTATGTCAAATTCGATCTTAACGTTAACTGCAGCAGCTAGTTAAAACTAAGGCAGATGTAAATGCAACGGTGGCCTGGGCCTCCCTAGGCTAAGGTCTCAATATGACGACCAAGTTGCAATAGCCCGGCCTCTTGCAACTCGCCTCCAGCCCCTGCAATCCATGGGCAACTTGGTCATAATGGGCACAGTAAAACGAAGGTGCCTATGACAGACAAGCAAAGTGACCCAAAAGTTCGCCTGGACAAGTGGCTCTGGGCGGCCCGCTTCTTCAAGACCCGTTCCCTGGCCCGGGCCCAGGTGGAAGGGGGCAAGGTCCACTACAACGGCAACAGGGTCAAGGCCGCCAAGGTAGTGGAGCTGGGCGCCCTGGTGCGCTTTTGGTCCGGTAGCGACGAGCGGGAAGTGCTGGTGCTGGGCTTGTCCGAGCAACGTGGCCCCGCCCCTGTGGCCCAGCAGCTCTACGAAGAAACCCCCCAGAGCGTCGAAAAGAGAGCCAAAAATGCCGAGGCACGAAAGCTCAATGCCCTGTACAATCCGCACCCCGACACCAAGCCGGACAAAAAACAGCGCCGGCAGCTGAGAGATTTCAAGCATCAGGAGTGACCCGCTCATGGCCCAAGATCAGCTTCATCGCTTCCTTTTTGAAGACGCCCAGGTAAGGGGCGAACTGGTTCAGCTCGACCAGAGTTTCCAGGCCATATTGGCCAACCACCAGTACCCTGCTCCTATCCAGCGCCTGCTGGGCCAGCTGATGGCGGCCACCAGCCTGCTGACCGCCACCCTCAAGTTCGAAGGGGAGATCACAGTGCAGCTGCAGGGCAACGGCCCCGTCAGCCTGCTGGTGATCAACGGCAACCACCAGCAGGTGTTGCGCGGCGTGGCCCGCTACCAGGGCGAGGTGCCGGACGGCACCCTGGCTGACATGGTCGGCCAGGGCTACCTGGTGATCACCATTACCCCCAAAGACGGCGAGCGCTACCAAGGGGTAGTGGGCCTGGAAGGGGATACCCTGGCCCAGGTGCTGGAAGGCTACTTCGCCAATTCCGAGCAGCTGCCCACCCGCCTCTGGCTCTTTGCCGAAGGCGAAAAGGCCGCCGGCATGATGCTGCAGGTGCTGCCTGGCCATGACGTGGAACAGGACTTCGAGCATCTGTCCACCCTCACCGAGACCATCAAGGCCGAAGAGCTGTTTGGTCTTGAGGCCGAAGAAGTACTGCACCGGCTCTTCCACCAAGAACAAGTGCGCCTGTTCGACCCCCAGGCGGTCAGCTTCAGCTGCACCTGCTCCCGCCAACGCTGTGAAGGCGCCCTGGTGTCCCTGGGCCAGGCCGAAGCCGAGTCCATGCTGGCCGAGCACAACGGTACCCTGGAGATGGACTGCGAGTACTGCCGCAAGCGCTACCAGTTTGACGCCGTGGATATCGCCGGCCTCTTCGCCGGCGCCAACCAGGCAGCGGACGGCACCCACTGACATCGCCCAACAAAAAGGCCCCTGAAGGGGCCTTTTTTATTGCTGGCTTCAGTACCGGCGGCGCCGGCCCCAAGCCAGGGGCACCAGCAGCAGGGCTAACCAGCCCAAGGCACCGCCGCCACCGCCGGAGCTGGGCTGTTCAGTGGTACCGCCGTTACCGCCGGTGTCAGGGTCAGGGGTGGTGGTACCCACCGCCGTAACGGTGACACTGACCTGGCCTTCCAGGCTGGTGTTGCCCTTGGCGTCGGTCAGGCGGTAGCCGAACCGGTCGCTGCCGCTAAAGCCGGCTTTGGGGGTGTAGGTCACCTTACCCTGGCCATCCAGGTTGGCAGTGCCCTGGGCAGGCTGAGTGGCAATAAGGGCGGTCACGGCCCCTTGAGGTTCCACCTGCCATAGGCTGGAGGCCTTGTTGGACTGCACTAGGTTGTCCACCTCGGCATTGACCACCAGCTTGCCCTGCACCAGGCCCTGGGTCAGGTCCAGGCTGGTGCTGCTGTCCTGCTCCAGGCTGATGGCCAAGCTACGGGGAGCAGCGGCCAGGCTGTAGTCGATAACCAGCTTGCCGGCCGGCTGGTATTGAAACAGGTAGGCGCTGTTGCTGGTGGGTGCGGTGCCAGACGCCTGGCCGGAGCCCCTGGCATAGAGGCTGACACCGACCAGGCCAGTACTGTCTTGGGCACCGGTCACCAGGTAGTCCGGCAGGTCGCTCAGATCCAGATAGTGGACATAGACTTGGCCGCCGGTGTTGCTGACGATCACCTGGAAGCTGTACGGCTTGGCACCGGCCGTATCCTGGTAGTCGGCCATTTTGTACCACTCGAAGACCTGGTACTGGCTGCCGTCCTGGGTCAGCACGGCGCTGTACAGACGGCTGTCGGCGTTCATCCGCAGATCGCCCCAGAAAGGCGCCAGCAGGGCACCGGTGACCGCTTCGCTGGGCAGGAACTGCATATTTTGGCCGGCGATGCGGGCGCCGTTGAAAGCCAGGTAGCCGTTGAAGGAAATATCAACAGCGGTTGCCTGGATATCGAGGAAGGCGAAGCTGTTCTCGCCCGCCAGGGTGACCAAGGCACTGCCGTCGTCACAATTGCTGCTGCAGGCAAAACCCGACGCCTCCGGGACTGTCGACAGGCTGGGCAGATCTTCCACCCATTGCGGAACGGTCTTGACCTCCAGGTCACCGGGGCTGACATTGCCGAAGAAACTCAGGGTGCCCTTGCCGGGATCCCGGGTCAGGATGCCGCTGAAGTTGCTGCTTTGGCTGGGGGCACCATCAAACCAGAGGCCGGGGGGGACCGTCATGGTCAGATCCGTGTAGCTATTGCCCGCCCTGTTGGTAAACACCAGTTGCCCAGCCTGGCTGTTCCCCAGACCCAGCTCGCTACCCTGGCTCATGGTCAACACCTTGGCCTGAGACTGACTACCGTTGTAGATGGCCACCGCCATACGGGCATCGGGGTGTTGGCCGGCCTTGTCCTGCCAGGTTACGGCACCGAAGTACCAACTGTCCTTGGCCAGGCTGGCGGTGTCCACCTTGAGCGTCACCTCTTTCTGGCTGCCGCCGGCAGTCAGGGTCAGCTGGGAAGGATCGCTCTCCCCAGTATCCAAGCTGGCGATGACGGCCGGGTTGTCGAAGGTCACTTTGCCCTGCCAAACAGCGGCGCCAGCCAGGCTCTGGGCATTGAAGCTCAGTTCACAATCGATGACACAGTTGCTGTCTACCAGGGAAACCGGGGCAACACTCAGGCCAGCCTGCACCGCCAAGGCCACATCCAGACGGCCGGCGCCCATGGCAAAGGGGGTCGCCTTGCTGATGCCATCATCGTCTTTCACCTGGGGGTTGGCCGTGGTGGTCAGGGCCGCCTTCACCTGCACAGCGCTCCAGTCCGGGTGCGCCGCCTTCACCAGGGCAGCGGCACCGGCCACGGCCGGGCTAGCCATGGAGGTACCTGTCAGGCTGGCAAACTGGCCCATGGTGTCGGGGGAGGCAGCAGAGATGATGTCGGTTCCTGGAGCGGCCAGGTCTGGCTTGAGGACACGACTGTCGCCATTGGGGCCCCGAGAAGAGGAGTCGTTCATGGCGTCAAGCCACTGGGACTGGGAAACGATGTGCTGGCTAGCCGCCACGCTGACCGCCAGGCCTCCCGACAGCAGCTTGGTGGTAAGCAACTCGCCGTCCGCCTTGCTGACCATGACCAGGGGCACCGAAGCCGAGGGGGCGTAAGCGGCAAAGGGGGCGTTGGCGTCGTTGTTGGCCATTACCAGGCCCTTGGCACCGGCTGCAATCAGCTTGGTGGCCTTTTCATCAAAGGTACATTCGCCGCGATCAACCAGCACCCATTGGTCATTAAAGGTACCGGCACTGTAGCTGTCACAGGCCAAGGGATTGGCTGGCACGGCTACTGCCGCCGACACCAGGGTGCCGCTGCGGCTGACCTGGTCCAAGCCGCTGAGGGCGACAGTGCCCCCCTCCAGGCTGTCGTAGCTGTTGCCGTCCACGGTCAGAGCGTTGGCAAAGACACGCCCTGTCTGGGTGTTGGCCACAGTGATGCCGGACTCGGAGCAGGCCGGGCAGCCTATGGTTTGTGCGCTGTTGCCGTCATTACCGGCGGCAGTCACCACCACCACCCCCATCTCTTCAGCACTTTTATATAGGGTGCTGTAGGGAGAATCGGCAGGATCGCCACCAGGGCCGCCGCCCCAGGAGTTGTTGATGACGTCGGCGCCGTCGTTAACCGCATCGACCAGGGCCTGCATCAGGCTGGAGGTGGCGCCATAGGCATGCTCGCCATCGCTGAACAGGGCCTTGTACACCATCAGGTAGGCCCCAGGAGCCACGCCGGCAACGTCAAAAGTGGCACCGTTGCGGGTCAGGCTGACCGGGTTGCCCACGGCAATACCGGCCACATGGCTGCCATGGCTGTCATATCCCAGAGGCGAGTCTTTGTATTCATTGGGGCTGGCTTCGGCCAGGGCCGGGTAACTGCGGGCCAGGATCAATTTGTTGTTACAAAAACTGGCATCCACTGTGTGGCAGTAGTCGTTGTCAGGCAACCCTGTGGGCGCGGTATAGCCGGCGTCGGCGAACATGGGGTTTTCGGGGCGGATGCCGCTGTCGATCACCGCGACCTTGATCCCTTTACCGGCCAGGTTGGTACCACCGACCGCTTCCCAGACGGCGGGCGCCCCCACCAATGGCAGTGAAGCGTCGTAGCTGGCGACCATCAGCCGATCGGGATAGACCCTTTTAACGCCGCTGATGCTCTTGAGGCTGGCCGGGTCCAGGTTTTCTCCCTGCACCACCAGGCCATTGAAAAGGGTGTCGAAGCGCTGGGTCACTTTGGCGCCGGGATACTGGCGGGTCAGGGCACTGGCAACCTGGTTCTGATCATGGCGCAGTTGTGCCAGATAGCCCTGCGACTGGCTGCTGGCCAGGTCGATACGGCCCCCCTTGGTGCGGGGCGCATCGGCCAGGCGGGCCAAGGGGCTGGCCTGGAGCTCGATGATATAGCGGTTGGGCAGGGTGTCACCGGCCTTCAAGGCCTCTTTCTTGGCGCCCTGCACCGCAGTGGCCTGGTCGAACAGCGGCTGCTCCGTCTTTTGCCACTGTACCGCCAGGGCCGGCAAGGCCGCCATGGCCAAGGCCAGCGGTGTCAGACGGCTCAAAATCTGTCTTTTCACGTCAAAGTTCCTCGGATGTAAACAACGCGGCAAGACCCCAAAGGCATTGCCGACAACCTGACACGAGGAAGGAAGAACAGGGGAAAGGTGGATAAGCCCTTAGGCCAAGCTCAGCATCCTTGCCGCACGTCGTCCGGTCCTGGTTAGCGGTACAGCGGTGTTGTTAACAAAAAGCACAGCTGTACCAAATCTGTAGTCGACCATATTAGCAAACATCATTAAGCGTATGCGCAAATACACATTTCACATCTGCCTAGGAAAAATCCTTCCCCATAAAAAAGGCCCCTTGCGGGGCCTTGGTCAAAGAACTATCAGATCAGGCATGGCGACGACGCAGCCAAGCCAGAGGGGCCAACAGCAGCGCCAGGAAGCCAAGGGCACCGCCACCACCGAAGCTCTTGTCGACAGCATTGGTTTGTTCCACTTGGACGGTCACTGTACCCTCGAAGGAAACGTTACCGGCCTCATCAGTCAAGGTATATCCAAAGCTATCTGCACCGATAAAACCGGTATTGGGCGTGTAAGTTGCCACCCCGTTGTCGAGGGAGACAGAACCGTTGTTAGGGGCAGATGCCAAGGTTGCTGTTACTTTCTCGCCAACAGGATTAACCACAACAACAGCCTGGGACTTGGCCGCCACATCGCCACCAGTAATTTCAGACTCAATAACCTGATTGGTACTACCGATAGTGGTAGGCAGCTTGACTGCCACAGGCCAGTTAGCGCCAGTACTCGCTGAGACCGCAGGCGCCTTTATCGCCGCTGAGGTGACTTCATAGCTCAGCTCAACAGATCCGATGGCATTGGCAACAGTCAGGGTAGAAGCTGAAGTCGGTGCTGTACCAGTACCGTCGAAATACCAGTTATCCCCATCTGCTCCGCTGGGCAACTGAGCACCAACGCTCAAATTGGCAGGGAGTGCATCTGCTTTGACGTAATGGAAGTAGACGTCACTGGAGTTCAGCTTAAAGAGCACCTGGAAGGTGTACTTAATGCTGTCATCACCATAAATAGGTACATCTTTCCATTCGAAGGTCAGATAGTTGTCGATGCCGTCACTCAAAACGCTGTAGTACCACTGGCCGACCGAACTCATATCCAAATCGGTCCAGAAAGGCGCCAGGACGGCACCGGTAGCTTTAGTGGTGGGGAAAGCGTCATTGAAATACGACTGCAACACGGTAGCACCGTTGAGGGCCACATAGCCGTTGGTGCCCAGAGTTAACTTGGTCACTTCCTGGCCCACAAAAGACAGGCCCAGGCCGGCGGCGTTTAGAGTGACTTCACCTTCGTCACATTGGCTGGCACTACCACAGGCGATGGTTTCAGGAGCAAAACCTTCCGTCAGGGACGGCAGTGAATCCAGCCAGGCTGGGCCACTGGACACAGTCAGGCTTGGCTTATCCAGAGTTCCAGTCCAGGTCAGTGCGCGGGACGCCTCGTCATAACCCAGTGATGCCTGACTACCGTGTTTCACCACCGCGACAGGCGTTCCTTGCAGGCTCAGGGCCTCGGGAAAGGAAACCTTGAGAGTCGCTTCACCGTCAATGCTCTGATTGTTCACCTGGGTCCTAGCAGCCAAAGAGTCGTTGGCTGTAATGACGCCGCCAGAGCTGCTCAGCAGGGTAAGGTCTGAACTGCTGCCGGCATAAATGGCTACCGGCATATGGGCCTGGGGATACTTGTAACCGCTGTCCTGCCAGGTGATGGTACCGAAATACCATTTATCTTTAGTGGCCTGACTGGTGTCTACAGACAGTGTAAAGCTACCGTCTTTGTTGTCAGCACCAAACACCAGCTCACTGGTTTCGCTACCAGCAACTGCCAGCGTTCCTGTTACGGTGCTGTCGTCAAACTGAACTGAACCAACCCAGGTTACGTCACCCTCTCCAAGGCTGGTTGTAGCTACCTGGAAGCTGCAGCTGTCAAAGCAATAATTGCCTGCGATGGATACGGGGGACACAGACAAGCCAGCATGGATAGCTTTGTAGGTCTCGAGACGGCCGGCGCCCTTGGCAAAAGCGTTGGCCGGGGTTACCCCGTCATCATCTAACACATGTGTATTGCTGGTCGTGGTCAACGCCGCTTTCACTTGGGCTGGAGTCCAATCAGGATGGGCAGCCAATACCAAAGCAGCAGCACCGGCCACATGCGGGCTAGCCATGGAGGTGCCGGTTTTGACTCCGAAAGCACCTTCATCCAAGTCAGGTGAGGCTGCTGACAGAATGTTGGTACCCGGGGCGGCCATATCAGGCTTGATAAAACTGCTGTCTCCGTTGGGGCCACGAGACGAACTTGCGTTCATGACATCAACCAAGTCACTGTCGGTGTACGCCTGCCATGTAGGGTCCAACGTAATGGTCAGGTTGCCATTGGCAAGCGCACTCTCAATGGCATCGCCGTTTTCTTTACTGATCATCACACCAGGAACTGTGGCACCAGGCATCGACATGATGAAGGGCCCTTCCCCTGCATTATTGTTATAAACAACTATGCCCAGCGCCCCCGCAGCCGAGGCATTGTCAGCTTTTTCTGAGAAGGAGCAGGTTCCTCGCGAAATCAGTGCATAGCCGCCCGCGAAGCTATCTACAGGAAAGCTGGTACAACCTTCCACATTGGCCTGATCGATACTAGTCGCAGCCAACAAGGGGGCACTGAGTGCTTCGGTATCAAGGTCCGCAAGAGAAACTGGCGAGCTTCCCTCTACCATTGGCAGTTGGCCAAGGTTTTCGACCTCAGCAAACTGGCTGAAACCACGCCCGGTCTGGGTGTTGGCCACTGTAATGCCAGATTCCACACATCCCGGGCACCCAACTGTCTTGGCTGCATTGCCGTCATTACCGGCAGCGGTAACTACCACTACACCAGCTGCCTCGGCGTTCTCAAACACTGACTTGTAGGCACTGAAATTGGGATCCCCACCAGGGCCACCACCCCAGGAATTGTTGATCACGTCAGCACCGTCTTTCACTGCATCGTTGACAGCACTGATAAGACTGGAGGTCAGTCCGGAAGCAGTGTTGCCGTTGTAATACAATGCCTTGTAGGCCATCAGGTATGCACTTGGAGCCACCCCAGATATTTCATACTGGGCACCACCATACTCGGCAGACACGGGAACGCCCGCTGCAGTGCCAGCCACATGGGTACCGTGGCCGTTGTAACCTTTGGGTATCCCAACATATTCGTCAGGACTGGTACTTGACGACGCAGGGTAGGCCCGGGCAACGATCAGCTTATTGTTACAGAAATCAGGATCTGTAGTGTGGCAGTAATCGTCCGTGGGTAGGCTGCCGGCTTCCGGAGCTTCCATTCCTGCATCACTGAACATCGGATTTTCCGGGCGAATGCCCGAATCGACCACAGCAATACGGATACCTTTACCTGCGCTGTCACGTCCTCCCAGCTCGTTCCAGGCCAGAGGCGCCTTAATGATGGGCAGCGAGGCATCCATCTGAACATGCACCAGTTGGTCGCGATAGACGTTCTTTACGTTTGGAAGAGCTCTGAGACTGGCTTCATCCAAATCTAATCCCTCGACCACGAGTCCGTTAAACACCGTATCGAATTGTGCTTTGACCGTGACGGCAGGGAATTGCTTCTTGATGGCAGCAACGGTTGCCTTTTGTTCTGTTTCCAAGGCACTGACGTAGGCACGGGTAGCCTGGGCACCAAAAAGGATTTTTCCGCTTTCATCTCTCTTGGCACTCTGCAAACCGCTTATACCACCTTCGTAAACGGCCACCGGTTTGCCTTTCAATTCGACAATATAGCGATTTGTTGCAACCTGCTTCAGAACGGGGAGCTTGGATTTATCGACTGATTGAGACTGATAAGTAAGTTTGTCAAAAAAGAGCCCCTGCTCCGCTTTAGTGACCTCGGCGAGAGAGGGCAAAGCAAAGAGCGCCAGCGCTAATGGGCTGATTTTGAAGAGAGAATTAGGCTTCATTATTCGTTCCTCTGAAAACAACATCACGACCAAGCTCGATTGGCTTGTGTCAGGTCCTTGCAAGGGGGGGAAACCTGTGTAACACCTGAAAAATCAATCAGCAACAAAAGTATTCAAAATGTATTGGTACGTCATGTTTCAAAATTTCTTACAAATTTAACATTTCGTGCGTTTCGATGACCTTGGGTCGTTGTAACCCATCCTGAAAGTCTTTCATTTTCGTGACTGGCAAACGTTCTCTCGGGGGCTGCCCTGGGCTACAATGCGCGCCAATAACACAGATACAAATCCCTACAGAAAGACACTACGTATCCTCAGGAGCCAACACCCATGAGCAAGCTCGATCTGGGCCAATACGGCATCAGTGATGTCCAGGAAATCCTCTACAACCCCTCATACGAACAGCTTTTCGAAGAAGAAACCCGTGCGGATCTTCAAGGGTATGAGAAAGGAACCGTCACCACCCTGGGCGCCGTAGCCGTGGATACCGGTATCTTCACCGGTCGCTCTCCCAAGGATAAGTACATCGTTCGCGACGACACCACTAAGGACACCGTCTGGTGGTCAGATCAGGGCAAGAACGACAACAAGCCCATCAGCACCGACACCTGGAACGAACTCAAAGGCCTGGTGACCGAGCAACTGTCCGGCAAGCGCCTGTTCGTGGTGGACACCTACTGCGGCGCCAACAGCGATACCCGCCTTTGCGTGCGCTTCATCACCGAAGTGGCCTGGCAGGCCCACTTCGTCAAGAACATGTTCATCCGCCCCAGCGATGAAGAACTGGCCAGCTTCGTGCCCGACTTCGTGGTAATGAACGGCGCCAA
This sequence comes from Gallaecimonas xiamenensis 3-C-1, assembly GCF_000299915.1. Lineage (NCBI taxonomy): Bacteria > Pseudomonadati > Pseudomonadota > Gammaproteobacteria > Enterobacterales > Gallaecimonadaceae > Gallaecimonas > Gallaecimonas xiamenensis. The sequence continues at coordinate 168,274 of NZ_AMRI01000002.1, read as the reverse complement.
GACCACCAACCCCAACTGGGAAAAGCAGGGCCTGAACAGCGAAAACTTCGTGGCCTTCAACCTCACCGAGCGCATGCAGCTGATCGGCGGCACCTGGTACGGTGGCGAGATGAAAAAAGGCATGTTCTCCATGATGAACTACCTGCTGCCGCTCAAGGGCATTGCCTCCATGCACTGCTCTGCAAACGTTGGCAAAGACGGCGACGTGGCCATTTTCTTCGGCCTGTCCGGCACCGGCAAAACCACCCTGTCCACCGATCCCAAGCGTGAACTGATTGGCGACGACGAGCACGGCTGGGACGACGACGGCGTGTTCAACTTCGAAGGTGGCTGCTACGCCAAGACCATCAACCTCAGCCAGGAAGCCGAGCCGGATATCTACAACGCTATCCGCCGCGACGCCCTCTTGGAAAACGTCACAGTGCTGAGCGATAACAGCGTCGATTTCAACGATGGCTCCAAGACCGAGAACACCCGCGTCTCCTACCCCATCTACCACATCGACAATATCGTCAAACCGGTATCCAAGGCTGGCCACGCCAAGAAGGTGATCTTCCTGACCGCCGACGCCTTCGGCGTACTGCCGCCGGTAAGCAAGCTCACCAAAGAGCAGGCCGAGTACTACTTCCTGTCCGGTTTCACCGCCAAGCTGGCCGGTACCGAGCGTGGCGTTACCGAACCCACTCCCACTTTCTCCAGTTGCTTTGGTGCCGCCTTCCTGAGCCTGCACCCCACCAAGTACGCCGAAGTACTGGTCAAGCGTATGGAAGCGGTGGGCGCCGAAGCCTACCTGGTCAACACCGGCTGGAACGGCACCGGTAAGCGCATCTCCATCAAGGCCACCCGCGCCATCATCGACGCCATCCTTGACGGCAGCATCGAAGATGCCCAGTTCCACAGCCTGCCCTACTTCGACCTGGCCGTGCCCCAAGCCCTGCCGGGGGTAGAAGACCAGTCCATCCTGGACCCGCGCAACACCTACGGCGACGCCGCCCAGTGGGACGCCAAGGCCCAGGACCTGGCCAAGCGTTTTGTAGACAACTTCGTCAAATTCACCGACAACGACGAAGGCAAGGCCCTGGTGGCCGCCGGCCCACAGCTGTAAGCCCGAATCGAAAAAAGGCCGCGCAAGCGGCCTTTTTTATGGGTGCTGCGCGTACAGTCGTGTGCCTAAATGTTCACCAAGGAACGCCACGTGAAATCCTATCTAATTGATTTAAATAATCTATTTAAAGTTTCCCCCGGCCTTTGCTAGGTTAGAGCAAACACTCAGCCGGAGCACGACATGGAAAGGACAGGCCAACAGGCATTGGTGGTTGAAGGGGGCGCCATGAGAGGCATCTTTGCCGCCGGCGTGCTGGACTGCTGGCTGCACCATCACTACCAGCCCTTTGACCTAGTGCTGGGGGTCTCGGCCGGGGCCACCAACAGCGTCGGCTACCTGTGCCGGCAACCGGGGCGCAGCCGCAAGATCATCAGCCGCCTGGCCCGCACCCGCCGATTCTTCGACCCCCGCCGTTTCGCCCTGGGCGGCCACCTGGCCGATGTGGCCTGGCTCTGGCACGAGTCCCGCAAGGTACTGCCCCTGAACCTGGGCAATTTCGACGAGGCCTGCCCGCTGCTGGTGGTGATAACGGACGTGGCCACCGGCCAGCCCCGCTACCTTCAGGCCAGCCGCGACAACCTGGACCCCTTGATGCTGGCCACCTGCGCCCTGCCCCTGGTCTATAAGGCCATGCCGGAGTTCGAGGACAAGCCCTATACCGACGGCGGCATGAGCGACTCCATACCGGTGGCCGAAGCCTACCGGCGCGGCGCCAGGGACATCACAGTGGTGCTGTCCCACCCCCTTGGCTATCGCAAAAAGCCCAGTCGCCTGCCCTGGCTGACCCAGCGCCTGTTCAAGGACCAGCCGCAGTTGGCCCAGACCCTGCTGGACAGGGCCAAGCACTACAACGCCGCCTTGGATTTCATCGAAAGTCCCCCGGCCGATTGCCGAGTCCAAGTAGTGGCGCCGCCGCCAGACTTTGCCGTCGGCCGCCTGACCATGGACAAGGCCAAGGTAGACGCCGGTTACCGTATGGGGCTGGATCAGGGCTTGGCCCACCTGCAACGCCTGGGCCTGCAAGAAGCGGCCAGCGCCTAACGAAAAACCGAGGGCACCAGGCCGGTCCAGCGCTTGAATGAGCGCCTAAAATTGTGGACGTCGGAATAGCCCAGGCGCTGGGCCAGCACCTCGTTGGAGGCGCCGCAGGCGCAGAGCCAGTGCAGGGCCCTGGCCTTGCGGGCCTGGTCGCAGCAATGCTGGAAACTGCTGCCTTGGCACTTTAACTGACGTTTGAGGCTGGCAGGGCTAAGCCCGGCCAGGGCGGCGGTGGCCTCCAGGCTCAGGGGTTCCTTGAGATGGCGCAGCTGCAACCGCATCACCCATTCCAGTAACCCCAGGGGTTCCTTGGCCCCTACACTGGCCCTTGCCTTGGCAAACTGGACGGCATCGGCCTCTAGAAAGGGGGCCTGCCACCAGCTGCGGGGAAAACTCAGTACCGTTTGCGGGCTGTCGAATGCCAGGTCCAAGCCCAGGTGGGTCTGGTAGAGATGCAATGCCTTGGGCACCGGCTCGGCCAGGGCCAGGGACAGGGCCTGGCGGCCATCCAACTGCAGGCGCAGGGTGGCGGCCAGCAGCCCCAGGGCGATCTGGGTGAAAAAGCCCTGGGCTGGGCCCAGCCCCAGGCTGTCGTGCAGATAGCAATAGAGCCGCTCGCCCCCCGCTTCCAGGCGCAGAAACTGCAAAGGCATCCAGGCTCCCCTGCCCCTGGCCAGTACCAGGAAGAAACGGCGCAGATCCGGGACGCTGCGCAGGGCCAGGGCCAGCTCGTCTTCCCCCCTCAGCAGATGATGCCCGACCAGAAACCCCAGGTCAGCCGGCCCCTGGCGCTGGCATTGCTGGGCCAGCCGCAGCAATTGGCTGGGGGCCAGGCGGTAGTTTGAGCGGCCAAGGTCGGCCTCAAACAACCCCGTGCCCCTTAGCAGCCGGTCCGGATCCAGGCCACGCCGGGCCGCAACCTTGACCATGGCCTGGGCCAGGGTCGGCGGCAGCACCTTATCTTCCAGGGCGAACCAGGAGCGCATCAGGCGCTCCGGACAAAGGGCCCCAGGCCCTTGCGGCTTTCCAGGCGGTGCATCAGCCTGCCCAGCAACTGGTCGCTGTTGTCTCCCGGCTGGGCCGCCAGGGCCAGGCTACGTACCCCCAGGCTGTCCCCCAACCAATTGCGCTGGCGCAACTGGCGGCCAAGGCCCTGGCCTATGGCCTCGGCCTCGGCCAGGGCGGTCTGGGGCAACAGGGCCACGAAGCGGTCGCCACCCAGGCGGCACAGCAAGTCTTCGGAACGCAGACCGGCCAACAGGAATTCGGCCAGCTCCCTTAGCACCCTGTCCCCGGCCAGTTCGCCCCGGCGTAGGTTGAAAAGTCCGAAGGCTTCCAGGTCCCAGGCCAGCAGGCATAGGGGTTTACCCAGGGCCAGCTCCCGGTCCAGCACCAGTTGCAGGTAGGGCTGGGTGTTAAGGCGGGTCAAGGGGTCTACCAGTTGGTGCTCGCGAAAGAACTGCTCACGGCCTTTGAGTTGGGCATTGATGGCTAACTGCTCTCGGTGCCAGCCCCAAAGCCCCAGGGTCAGCACCCCCAGCCCCAAGGGAGCCGGCAGGCTCTCAATCCAGCTCATCATCGGCTGGTCTGCGGGGTAGCGGAGGAATTCGTCGAGGAAGTCGAGCCAACAGGAACAGAAGAAGGCCAGGCCGCCACTGAACAGCAGCAGGGTTACCCGGCCATGGGGGCGGCTGGCCAGGGCCAGGTATACCCAGGCCAGGCTGACCAGCAGCACGCAGCCTTCCCCGACCAGATCCAGCCAGTTCAGGTCGCCCCAGGGCTTGAGCTGGCCTTGGTCCAGGGCCAGGGTCAGCAGCCCTGTCATTGCCAGCAGCAGGGCCAGCAGCTTGTATTTATGGGTCATCAGCATCGGCTGATTGTGAAGGGGCTTTTTGACAGTGCTGTGACAAGAGGGCCAGCCCCTGAGCTTTTCGGACCCGGGTCCGCTCGGCTCACCCTTGAATGAGCCGCCAGGCCAGTAAAAACGGCTCTACGCCCTCAACGTCATGGCACTGCAACACCAACGTCACATTGCTCTTCCAGAGTCGGCGCCACCTTCTTGCCAGCCGGACCCGACACCAATGAAAACCGCACCGCTCTTTGCCTTGGCCGCCTTGGCCCTTTCCACCCAAAGCTGGGCCGATGCCCGTATCCAGGGCCAACTCCAGGACGCCACCGGCCACCAGGTGGCCGGGGCCCAGATCCTTCTCAAAGACAGCCCTTACCGGGCGGTGACCGGTAAGGACGGCCGCTTTCAGCTGCCGGCCGTGGCCCAAGGTCGTTACCAACTGCTGGTCCAGTACATGGGCGCTTCGCCTCTGGTCAAGAGCATAGAAGTGGTGGACGGCCAGCCCCTGGAGCTGCCGTTGGTGCTGGACGGCGCCGTGGAGCGCATCACGGTCGTCGGCCAGGCCGCCAGCCTCAGCCGGTCCCTCAACCGCCAGAAGACTGCCGATAACATCCTGTCGGTGGCCGCCGCCGACGCCATAGGCCAGTATCCGGACGACAACGCCTCCGAGTCCCTGCAGCGCCTGCCAGGCATTTCCATAGAGCGTGACCAGGGCGAGGGCCGCTTCGTGCGGATCCGCGGCCTGGCCCCGGATCTCAATACCGTTACCTACGGCGGTGTCGCCCTGCCCGCTCCCGAGGCCGGCCGCCGCGCCGTGGCCTTGGACGTCATTCCCTCAGATCTGCTTTCCAGCCTGGAAGTGGCCAAGAGCCTGACCCCGGACATGGACGCCAACAGCCTGGGTGGCAATGTGGAAATGAAGAGCTATTCGGCCTTCGACCGGGACAGTCGCTACTTCAGCTTCTCGGCCGAGGCCAGCCACAACCGCCTGGAAGACAAGACCAGCCCCAAACTGGCCGCCAGCTACTCGGACACCTTCGACCTGGGTGACCAGGTGGAAGTGCTGGGCCTGGCCCTGGCCGGCAGCTGGTACGAGCGCAAGTTCGGCTCCGACAACGTGGAAACCGGCGGCGCCTGGGACGGCGACCAGCTGGAAGAAACCGAGCTGCGCGATTACCGCATCACCCGCGAGCGCACCGGCCTTGCCGCCAACCTCGATTACCGCCCCAGCGAGCAGCAGCAGTTCTACCTGCGCGGCCTTTATTCGGAATTTTCCGACGACGAGAGCCGCCAGGCCCTGGGAGCCAAGTTCGAGGAGCCACTGGCACCGGGCCAGGCCGGCAGCGCCGAACTGAGCCGTGAACTGAAAGCCCGCAAGGAAACCCAGACCATTCAGGCCCTGATCCTGGGAGGCCAAAGCCTGCTGGACGACTGGACCTTCAAATACCAGGCCGCCGTCAGCCGCGCCGAAGAAGACACCCCCTTCTACATCAGCGGCGCCGCCTTCGAAAGCGAACTGGACGGCCTTAGCTACCAGGGCCGGCAAAAGCCGGTGTTGACCGGCCCCGCCGCCCTTTATGACGCCGGCGCCTTTGCGCTTGGCAAGGTAAAGATGGCTGACACCGACACCACCGACCGGGATAACAGCCTGAAGCTGGATGTCATCCACCATTGGGATCTGGCCCAGCTGACCCTGGACCTGCAAGGGGGCGCCAAGTTCAGCCGCCGTGAAAAGCGCGCCTATGAAGATGCCTGGTCCTTCAAAGACATAGCCGACAACGCCACCCTGGCCGATTTCAGCGCCGGCCAGGCCGACTACGGCCTCGGCACCTTCGGTCCCCGTATCGACAGGGCGGCCATAGCGCGGCTGGTTGGGAGCCTGGATCGGGCCGACTACCTGGAGCAAGTGGACTCGGCCATCAACGACTACGCCATAGACGAAGACACCGACGCCGGTTACCTGATGGCCACCGCCAATTGGCAGAAGCTGCGGCTGGTGGCGGGCCTGCGCTATGAGCGCAGCAAGCGCCAGGCCAGAGGTTTCAGTGCCCTGGAGAGCGACGACGATGCCATTTCCCCGGTGACCGCCAACCGCAGCGAAGACCAATGGCTGCCGTCGTTGAACCTGCGTTACAGCTTCAGCGACCAGACCCAGCTGCGCGCCGCCCTGTCCAGCTCCTTCGTACGTCCCACCTTTGAGCAACTGGCCCCCGGCATGTACCGGGAGGGCGACCAGGGGGAATACGAAGCCGAATTCGGCAACCCCCAGCTCAAGTCCATGACCAGCCGCAACTACGACCTGAGCCTGGAACACTACATGGGGGAAGTGGGGGTGATCTCCGCCGGCCTCTTCTACAAGGACATCCAGCACTTCATCTACAGTGCCGACCTGGCCGGGCGCAGCGGCTATGAAGACTTCGACCAGGCCAAGACCTTCATCAACGGCGACGACGCCGACCTCTACGGCCTGGAGCTCAACTACGTCAAACGCTTTGACACCCTGCCCGCCCCCTACAACAACCTGCTGTTGTCGGTGAACGGCACCTGGACCGATTCCAAAGCCACCATCAACTGGCTGGAAGACGGCGGCCTGCAAAGCCGTGAGCTGCCCTTCCCCAGCCAGTCCGACAAGACCGCCAACTTCGCCATCGGCTACGAGGATGACCGCATATCCCTGCGCCTGTCCGCCGCCTACCAGTCCCAATACCTGCTGGAGGTGAGCGAGCTGGACGACGCCAACTACGACCTCTACACCGACAGCCACCTGCAATGGGACTTTATCGCCAAGTGGTTTGCCACCCCCAGGCTGCAGCTGTCCTTCAAGGCCCTCAACCTCAATGACGAGCCCTACTACGTCTACACCGGGCGCCAGAGCCTGAACGCCCAATACGAAGAATACGGCCGCACCTTCCAGTTGGGCCTGCAGTACAACACTTTTTAAGGAGCGGACATGAAAGCCCTTTTTTCCCTGGCCCTGCTGGCCCAAAGCGCCCTGGCCACCCAGTTCCCCTACCAGGGGGACACCCTGGCCCTGAGCCAATACGGCCTGACCCTGGGGGGCCAAACCCTGGCCGGCGGTACCTTCGAGCCCCTGGCCCTGAGCCAGGACGGCAGCCTGTTGATGGCGGTCACCAAAGCCGACCAGGTTTTGCATATCTGGCAAGGGCAGCAACAAGTATTCAGCGCCCCGGTCAAGGACAGGGTGGTAGAAGCGGTCTGTAGCTACCAAAGCCCCAGGGACGGCAGCCTGCATCTGTTTATCCTCGACGACAGAGGCAGCGGCGAAGAATGGCTGGTACGGGACGGCGCCTGGCGCCAAGCGCCCTTAAAGCTGCGCACCTTGGCGATCCCCTATAAGAGCACCGCCTGCGCCACCGACAGCGGCTCACAAAGCCTTTACATAGCCGAAGACGACCAGGCTATCTGGCGCTACAGCGCCGAGCTGGAAGCCGAACCCAAGCGCCAGCTGGTGGACGTGGCCGCCCCCTTCGGCCCCTTGCAGGGTGAAACCCAGGCCCTGGCGGTAAGAGCCGATGGCCTGCTGGTCAGGGCCGCCGAAACCGGCTTGGACTTTTATCCGGCGGCGGCCAGCAAGAGCCCATCGACCGGGCGCCGCCAACTGCCCCTTAACTTGGGGGAGACCGGCACCCTGGTGCTGGACGCCAAAGGGGCCCACCTGGGAGGCAAGGCCATAACCCTGCCGGCCATGACGGTAACCCGGCCCGCAATCGAGGCCATTGCCGAGGTCAAAGCCAGCGCCCAGACCGCCACCGCCGATCGCATCGGTGACGCCATGGACGACCCGGCCATCTGGCTTAACCGCCAGACCCCGGCCCAAAGCCGCATCCTGGGTACCGACAAACGGGGCGCACTGGAGGTCTACAACCTGGCCGGTGAACGCCTGCAACGCCTGGCGGTGGGCCGCATCAACAACGTCGATGTCCGTTATGGCTTTGAACTCGGCGGCCAGACCCTGGATATCGCCGCCGCCAGCCACCGCGACCACAACAGCATCCAACTGTTCGCCATAGCCCCTGAGTCGGGGGAAGTAGAGGCCATAGGGGAGATCCCCACCCCCCTTTCCGAGATCTACGGCCTGTGCATGTACCAGCCCCAGGGACAGATGCAGGTCATCGTCAACGACCAGTCCGGCCGGGTGCTGCAGTACGGCCTCAAGGCCAAGGGAGCTAAGGTCACCGGTGAGCTGTTGCGGGACTTTGCCGTGCCCAGCCAACCCGAGGGCTGCGTGGCGGACGACCAGCGTGGTCGCTTGTTCCTGGGGGAAGAAGACGTGGGGATCTGGGTCTTTGATGCCGACCCGCAGCAAGCCCCCAAGGGCCAGCTGATCGCCAAGGTGGGCGACAAACTCCATGCCGATGTGGAAGGCCTGGCCCTTTGGCAGGGTAAAGAGCCGCTGCTGGTGGCCTCCAGCCAGGGCAACGACAGCTACGTGCTGTACAGCGCCCTGCCCCCCTATGACTACCAGGGGCGCTTTCGCATCGGCCTCAACGGCGAGCGGGCCATAGACGGGGCCAGCGAAACCGACGGCCTAGAAGTAACGGCCCAACCCCTGCCGGGCTACCCCCAGGGGCTGCTGGTAGTGCAGGACGGGCGCAAGCAAGTGCCGCAAGCCGGCCAGAACTTCAAGTTGGTGTCCTTCGCCGAGGTACTGGCATTACTACAACAATAAGCAATACTTCTTACCCATTCGGCAGGCCAAGGGCCTGCCTTTTTTATGCCTTGGGCACAGAGCCGGCCAGCCAGTCCCGATAGAAGTCCACAAAGGCCCGGACCCGGGCCGGGATAAAGGCGCCGGGCGGGAACACCGCATAGACGCCGCCCCTTGGCAGCTGCCATTGGGGCAATAACTGCACCAGATCGGCCTCCCCGACAGCCCCGAAGCGGGCCATTACCGACAACCCGGCTCCGGCCAGCAACAGGCTGCGCAGGGCCGCCGTGCTGTCCACCTTGAAGGCGCCGTGCATCTGCACTTGCACCTGTTCCCCTGGGCGCTCGAAGGTCCAGGTAAGGGAGCTGGGCAGGGGCGTGAAGTCCAGCCAGCGGTGGCGGTTCAGTTCGCCAGGATGCTCAGGCACACCCATCTGGGCCAGGTACTCCTTGGATGCCAGCAAGACCTGTTCAAACTCCCCCAGCTTCTGGGCGCGCAGGCTCGAGTCCTTCAGCCAGCCCATGCGGATGGCCACATCTATGCCGTCGCGCACCATGTCGGCTACCTTGTCGCCGCTGCGCAGCTCGATATTGAGGCCGGGATGAAGCTTGGCAAAGGCGGCCGCCGCCGGGGCCAGGCTCTGGGCCATGTGGTCCACCGGCGCCGTTATCCGCAAGGTGCCGCTCAACTCGCGGGCGCTGCTGCCCACCTCCGACACCGCTTCCCCCAGCCGCCGCAGCAGCGGCTGGCATTGCAGGTAGAGCTGCTGGCCGGCGTCGGTGAGGCTGACCTGGCGGGTGGTGCGGTTAAACAGCGCCACCCCCAGGTGCTGTTCCAATGCACGGATATTAAGGCTCACCTTGGTCTTGGTGCAGCCCAGGCGGTCTGCCGCTGCGGTAAAGGAACCGGCTTCCACTGTGGCGACAAAGAGGGGCAAGGCGTTGAGATCCAGGTCCTGGCTCATAAGGTTCCGTTATGAAAATGACAACAATGAATTATTGATTGCGCAGTTTTTCAAATCAATCAACAGGCGCAGACTGCATCCCGTACCCAGTGATCAACGAGGAATAGTCTTATGAAAATCGCCCTTATCGGTGCCAGCGGCTTTATCGGTTCTGCCCTGCGTGAAGAGGCTCTGAGCCGTGGCCACAGCGTTACCGCCCTGGTCAGCCGCCCCGAGCGCCTGACCGCCCAGCCGGGCCTGACCATTGCCAAAACCGACGTGCAGGACACCCAGCACCTTGGGGAGCAGCTCAAGGGCTTTGATGCCGTACTGAGCGCCTTCTCCGGCCATGCCCAGCAGGACATCGAAGGCTACTACGCCAAAGGTTTGGACAGCATACTGGCCGCTGCCAAGGCCGCCGGCGCCAAGCGGCTGCTGGTGGTGGGCGGCGCCGGCTCCCTGGAAGTCGCCCCAGGGGTGCTGCTGATCGACACCCCCAGCTTCCCGGCCGAGTACAAGGCGTCCGCCGAGGGTGCCCGCTATGCCCTGAACAAGCTGCGCGGCCAATCTGACCTGCCCTGGACCATGCTGTCACCGGCCGCCATCATCGCTCCCGGTGAACGTACCGGCCAATACCGCCTGGGCACCGACCAGCTGCTGACCGACCAGGACGGCAACAGCCAGATCTCGGTAGAGGACTACGCCAAGGCCATGATCGACGAGCTGGAAAGCCCGGCCCACGTCAACGGCCGCTTTACCCTGGCCTACTAAAAGAAAAACCCCCCGACCAAGGTGGGGGGGTTTTTTGCCCTAGTACCAAGCTCAGAGCTTATCTTCACCCTTGGTTGCTACACCTAAAGCATTGATGCATATTAAAAACATCGACATTGACGTCATAAAAGCCAACCCGGACGGAACATGAAATGGCCCCTTCTTCTACTGGCCGTGTTGCTGAGCGGCTGCGCCAGCTATGTGACCGAGCTAAGCACCCAGCCTGAGCGCCAGCGGCCCAGCTTCGGCGACATCCCGGCATCCCTCCTGGGCCTGCAGGTCCACAACCACTGCCCGGCACCCTGCATTGCCTTTATGGACGGCCAGCCTTGGGCGGCCATGGACAAGTCCCCGGACAGTTTCACTTTAACCTATAGCCTCGATATCGAGCACAGGGCCACTGAGATCCGTGCCACCCAAAGTGCGCTGAGTGGCACCGTGATCTTGTTGCCGGGTTTTAGCAGCAGTTACATGACCATGATGCCCTGGAGTATCTATTTTCAGAGCCGCGGCTTTCACACCCTGTTACCGGACCTGCCAGCCCAGGGCTACACCAGCATCGAGGACTTTAGCTTTGGTGTGCGAGACGCCGATTACCTGGCCCCCTGGTTTAGCAAACACCAGATGCCCAGGCCTTGGCTGGTGGTGGGCCACTCCATGGGCGCCATCGCGGCTACCTACCTGGCCGAGCGGATCCATGCCGACGCTCTGGTGTTGATGACCCCCAGCAGCCCTTTTAAAGAGGCCAGCCAGAGTGCTTCGGCGGCCTTTTCTCCCCTGCTGAGCAAACTGATACCGCAAGGCAGCCTCAATGCCGGCTTGGATGACGCCCTGACCAAGATGCAGATCAGCGAACACCAAACCGACCTGCGCCCCCTGTTGGCAAGCTGGCAAGACCCATTGTTGCTGCTGGCCGCCAAACACGATGGCGTTATCCGCGACGACTGGGCGCCACAATTGAAGGCACCGGCCCTGACCCGCTGGCAGGGCAACCAGGAGAGCCATTTGAGCATCCTCTCCCCCAGCAATGACATGCAACAGCTGCTGGACCAGTGGCTGGCAACCAGCCTGCACCAGCCGATGCCGGTACCACTGTCGCCCAGCAACGCTCCAAGCCCATAAAAAACCGCCGCTATTGCGGCGGTTTTTTTTCCTGATACCCCTTAGCGCAGGTCGAAGCGGTCGGCGTTCATCACCTGGGTCCAGGCCGCTACGAAGTCCTTGACCAACTTCTCTTTGCTGTCGTCCTGGGCATAGACCTCGGCGTAGGCCCGCAGTATGGCGTTGGAGCCAAACACCAGGTCGACCCGGGTGGCGGTGTAGCGGGTCTGGCCGCTTTGCCGGTCAACGATGTCGTAGAGGCCGTCGCCCTTGGGCACCCATTGGTAGTTCATATCGGTGAGGGTGACGAAGAAGTCGTTGCTCAGCACCCCTTCACGGTCGGTAAAGACCCCGTGTTTGCTGCCGCCATGGTTGGTGCCCAGCACCCGCATGCCGCCGACCAGCACCGTCATCTGCGGGGCGGTCAGGCCCATCAGCTGGGTGCGGTCCAGCATCAGCTCTTCGGGGCTGACCACATAGTCCTTTTTCAGCCAGTTACGGTAGGCGTCGTGCAGGGGTTCGAGGACGCCGAAGCTGTCCACGTCGGTCTGCTCCAGGCTGGCATCGCCACGGCCGGGGGAGAAGGGTACTGTCACCGCGACACCTGCGGCCTTGGCGGCCTGCTCTACCCCGTAGTTACCCCCCAGCACTATGACGTCGGCCAGGCTGGCGCCACTTTGCTGGGCTATGGGCTCCAGCACCGCCAGTACCTTTTGCAGGCGCTGGGGTTCGTTGCCGGGCCAATCCTTTTGCGGGGCCAGGCGAATGCGGGCGCCGTTGGCACCGCCGCGCATGTCGGACTGGCGGAAGGTACGGGCGCTGTCCCAGGCGGTGCTCACCAGCTCGGCGATGCTCAGGCCGCTGGCAGCGATCTTGGCTTTGACCGCCGCCACATCGTAATTGCTGTTGCCGGCCGGCACCGGATCTTGCCAGAGCAGATCTTCTTTGGGCACATCAGGGCCGAACCAGCGGGACTTGGGCCCCATGTCCCGGTGGGTCAGCTTGAACCAGGCACGGGCAAAGGTGTCGGCAAAGTAGTCCGGGTCGGCGATGAATTTTTGGCAGATGGCGTTGTAGACCGGGTCCACCTTCATGGCCATGTCGGCGTCGGTCATGATCGGCATGCACTTGATGGACGGGTCTTCCACGTCCACGGGCATGTGCTCGGGATCGATATTCACCGGCTGCCATTGCCAGGCGCCGGCCGGGGACTTGTGCAGTTCCCATTCGTAACCGAACAACAGCTCAAAGTAGCTCATGTCCCATTGGGTGGGGGTGGCAGTCCAGGCCCCTTCGATGCCAGACACCATGGTGTCGCGGCCTATGCCACGGCCCTTGGTCTTGAACCACCCCAGGCCCTGGTATTCGGGGTCGGCGGCTTCCGGCTCCGGGCTGAGATCGGCGGCGCTGCCGTTGCCGTGGGCCTTACCTATGGTGTGGCCGCCGGCGGTCAGGGCGGCGGTTTCTTCGTCGTCCATGCCCATTCGGGCGAAGGTCTCACGGACCTGGCCAGCGGTGGCGGCCGGGTCTGGCTTGCCGTTGACCCCTTCGGGGTTAACGTAGATCAGGCCCATCTGCACCGCCGCCAGGGGATTTTCCAGGGTGTCCGGCTTGCTGACATCGCCGTAGCGGCCGTCAGAGGGCGCCAGCCATTGCTTTTCATTACCCCAAAAGGTGTCTTTTTCCGGGTGCCAGATATCTTCGCGGCCAAAGGCAAAACCGTAGGTTTTCAGCCCGGCCTGATCGTAGGCGATGGTGCCGGCCAGGGCGATAAGGTCGGCCCAGGAGATCTTGTTGCCGTATTTCTTCTTGATGGGCCAAAGCAGGCGACGGCCCTTGTCGGTGTTGACGTTGTCCGGCCAACTGTTGAGGGGCGCAAAACGCTGGTTGCCGGTGTTGTTGCCGCCCCGGCCGTCGGTGTTGCGGTAGGAGCCGGCGGCATGCCAAGTAACCCTGGCCATCATGCCGATGTAGGTACCCCAGTCGGCGGGCCACCAGGCCTGGCTGTCGGTCATCAAGGCGTGCAGGTCGGCCTTGAGGGCCGCCACGTCCAGCTTTTTCAGTTCTTCGCGGTAATTAAAATCGCTGCCCAGCGGATTGGTCTTGGTGTCGTGCTGATGCAGTATGTCCAGTTCCAGCGCCTTGGGCCACCAATCCATGACCCCACTACCCATGGTGGTATTGGCGCCGTGCATCACCGGACATTTGCCCCCATTGCTCTGACTCATCTTGTCTTCCTTATGCTGCTGTTTATAAGCATGGGATGACGCAGCACCGGCAGCGGTACTGCATCACCACTTTGGATAACCTCTGAAAAAGATAGCAGGCCACCACCTCCAATACATGCGATTGCGACAAATTGAGGTGATAGATTTTTTCTATGAAGGGTCCTTGGCGGCGGCGCTGGCACGCTGCGGGTTTAGGGCCAAATCGCACCAAAAAGAAAGCCGCCCTAAGGCGGCTTCTTTATCGGGCGGCGGTCAGCACCTTGGCAAAGGCGCCCAGGTTGTCCAGGCCCTGGATATCATCTTCCCAGAGCGGTACCTCAACCCTGGGCAGGGCCTTTAGCCGTTCCTTGATGTCGTCCAGGTGGCGCTGCTGGCGTTCGAAGCGGGCGGCCCAGAAAGGGCTGTCAGCTACGTCGGGCAGCACCCGGTTCACCACGGCGCCGACCACCGGGATCTTGGACTCCTGCAAGGCCTGCACCGCCCTTTGGGTTTCCAAGATCGGCAGCTTTTCCGGAGTCAGCACAAACAGGAAGGCGGTTTTGACCGCATCCGCCAGCAGGTGACGGGTGCGGTGAAATAGCCGTTGCCGCCTGAGCAGGGTTTCGGCCAGTTCTTTGCCTTTGTCGTCCAACCCCTCAAGGGCGTTGTCCTTGGGGTCCCCCATGGGGTTGTTGATGCTACGCCCCGGGGTCAGGTGCGCCAGCACTTCACCCAGTTTTTCCGAGCGCTTGTTGTGCTTCAACAGGCCGTCTGTCCAGGCCGCCATCACCTCCGGCAGGGAAAGCAGCCGCAGGGTATGGCCGGTAGGGGCTGTATCGAACACCAACAGGTCATACTGCTCCAGGCCCTCTTCCATCAGCTTGGCCATGCGTTCGAGCAGCGCCGCTTCCTGGGCGCCGGGAGACTGGCGGGTCAGGCGCAGTTGCCTGCTGAGCTCGGCTACCTGATCCGGGCCCACATAACGGCGCATCTGGCCCAGCACCCGGTCGAGGTAGGCATCTACCTCGGCGTCCGGGTCCAGTTCCAGCACCGTCAGGTTGGGGGCCAGCATGGTCTCGACACCGCCAATAGGCTTGTCGAAGGCGTCGGACAGGCTGTGGGCCGGATCCGTGGACACCAGCAGCACCCTGCGGCCGGCTTCGGCCGCCGCCACCGCCAGGGAAGCGGACACCGTGGTTTTACCCACGCCGCCCTTGCCCCCTACCAGCAGCAGCCGTTTTTCGGCGATGAGTTTGTTCAGATCCAGCGACATCAGCAACACCGGAAGTTGTCCAGGGGTGAACGCTCCATGCCCATGCGCTGGTGCCACTGGTGGAACCTTTCCATCAGCAGGGGTTGGAGCTCCAGGCAGTACCAGGATGCCGGGTTGGGCACCCCCATCATCTCGGAAAACACCAGCAGCATGAACAAGTCGTCCTCGTCACGCTTGGCCCGGGCGATGGCGGCGCGGTAGGGGGCGTTGTAATACTGCGCCCCCAGTTCACCGGCTTTGTGGTACCAGAACTTAAGCTTGGACAGGCTGCCTTTCATCAGTCAGCCTGGGCGGCCTTGCGCTTCTCGGCGATCAGCACGGCGGCGCATTCCAAAGTCACCAGTATGGCGGCAACCAGCACCACCACATCCAGGCCCAGCAGGAACCATTTCTGCTGGTCGTAGAAGCCCTTGAGCTGCAGCAACAGGGCCGCCAGGGTCATCACCAGCAGAAAGATCAGCGGTGCCATGGTGTAGATGGACGGTGCCTTGCGGCGCACCAGCATCACGGTGATCACCAGCAAGGTCAGGCCCGCCAGCAACTGGTTGGTGGTACCGAACAAGGGCCAGATCAGCAGGCCGCCGGAACCGTCGGCGCCACCGGCACCGAAGGCCAGCACCAGACAGCTGGCCACCGCCAGGGTGGTGGCGGGGAAGGCCTTGCCCATCCACTTGATGCCGTAGATCTCGCCCCACTCCTGGAAGATGTAGCGCTGCAGGCGCAGGCCGGTATCCATGGTGGTGCCGGCAAAGAGCGCCGCCATAACGGTGAGCATGGTGGAAGCCACAGCCACATCGATGCCGGTACCGGCATTGAGGATAACGGCGCCGCCGTCCACAAAGGCCAACACGCCGCCCTTACCGAAGGCGCTGTACACCGCCTGCCAGTCGGCCAGGGAGGCAAAACCGGCAGTGGCGGCAATGATGGCCGCCAGGGCCAGGGCGCCTTCACCCACAGCACCGAAGTAGCCTACGAAGCGGGCGTCGGTTTCCTTGTTGAGCTGCTTGGAGGTGGTACCCGAGGCCACCAGGCCATGGAAGCCGGAGATGGCGCCGCAGGCGATGGTCACGAACAGCAGCGGGATCAGCGACGGGGTATTGGCCGGCACATCCATGTTGATCATCGGTGCCACCACTGTGGGGTTGGCGATCAGCACGGCGGCGTAGAGCAGGATAAGGCCGACGAACAGTTGCAGGCCGTTGATGTAGTCACGGGGCTGGAGCAGCATCCATACCGGCAGCAGGGATGCCACGGCGGCATAGGCGAACAGCAGCAGGATCCAGGACGCGGAAGGAGACAGGCCCATGACGTTGTCAGGCAGGGTCACCGGCACTGAAGGCCCGATGTAGATCAGCCAGTACAACACCACTATGCCCACCACCGACACCAGCCCAAGGCTCATCTTGAAGCGGTAGATCAGCTGGCCTATCACCAGGGCCACGGCCACCGCCCCCCACACCGGCACCACGGCGCCGGGGTTGTTGATCAGCAGCTTGGCGATAACCACACCGAACACGGCGTTGACCATCAACAGCACCAGGAAGATGACGATCATGAATACCGAGCGGGCCCGCTTGCCCACCACTTCCCCGGTCAGGGCACCGACGGACTTGGCCCTGTTGCGGATACTGGCCCAGATGGCCCCGAAGTCATGGACGCCGGCAAAGAAAATGGTCCCCAAGGTGACCCAGAGAAAGGCCGGCAGCCAGCCCCAGATCACGGCGATGGCCGGGCCCACTATGGGGGCAGCCCCGGCTACGGAGGTGAAGTGGTGGCCCCACAACACGAATTTGTTGGTGGGCACGAAGTCCACCCCGTCTTCCATCTCGTGGGCAGGGGTCTTGAAGTCTTCCTCAAGACGGTAGACGTGAGTGGCGATGAAGCGGGAATAGACGAAATAGCCCAGGGCCATTCCCCCCAACCCAAGAACCAGCAAAACGATAGCGCTCATATGCGTTCCTTACCCTGTGGCTAGGCAACATTATAAAAATAATAGTTTTCCGCAATCACACAGGCTGAACACATTATCGCAACATGGCAATACGACTTTTTGCTAATGCAAAGGCAGGCCGGCGCCGCTGGGGCGCCAGCCCTTAAGAGACGGGGTGCAGGGAGGACAAGGGCAGCCGGATCTCCACCAGCAAGCCGCCCTTGGGGGCGTCGTCCAGGCGGATAACCCCGTTGTAGGAATCGACAATCTTCTTGATGATGGCCAGGCCCAGACCGGAGCCATGGCTGCCCCTGGCCCGGTCGCCCCGCTCGAAGGGCTGGAACAGCCGGGCCCGCTCGGCCTGGGGTATTCCTGGGCCGTTGTCCAGAACCCGCAGCACCAACCAGTGCTGGTCGCCAGACAGGCGCCCTTCCACCCTGGCCTGGCCATGGCCGTAACGTTCGGCGTTTTCCAGCAGGTTGTAGACCAGGCGCTTGATGGAAAGGGGCCTGAGCCAAAGCTCCGGCAAGGCATCGACGGTCAGCACCGTCTTCAGGGGCCGGTCGGCAAAGGCGCTGACTGCATCTTCCAGCAATGCTTCCAGATCGGTGGGCTCGGGTTTGTCTTCCCGGTCCTGGCGCACATAGGCGATGAACTGGTCGATGATGCCGTTCATGTCCTCGATATCATCGACGATACCGTCCTTGAGGTAGCCTTCCGAGCTTTGCATCATCTCGGTGGCCAGGCGAATACGGGTCAGGGGGGTGCGCAGGTCGTGGGAGATACCGGCCATCAGCAAGGCCCTGTCCTCTTCCAACTGGGCCACCCCCTTGGCCATCTGGTTGAAGGCCCGGGTCACCGCTTCCACCTCCGAAGACCCCACGTCTTCGGCCAACTGGTCGGGGTGTTCACCCCGGCCCACCTTGCGGGCCGCCAGCTCCAGGCCCTTAAGGGGCCGGTTAAGGCGGCGGGCAAAGAGCCAGCCCCCCAGCACCGACAACACCCCTATCACCCCCAGGTAGATGGGCAGGGGCGAGAAGCGGGCCCCTTCAAAGCCCCGCAAGGGTACCTTCAGCCAATACTGGGGCGCCATGGGCGGCCTGACCCAGATATCGAAGTTCTCGTCCTGGTTGATGCGCACCTCGGTGGGGCCGCCCAATTCCTTGCCCAGCTCTTCCGAGAAGTAGCTGTAGTGCACCGCCTCGGCCAGGCCATGCTTGAGGGCGGCCTGCTCGGTAAAGAACTCGATGCCGGTGGCCTCGAAGAAGCGCTGGCGCATCTCGTCGGGCAGGTCCAGGCGAGGGCGCCCCCCCAGGGGCTCGTCGATAAACACCACTTTGACCTGCTTGGCCAGCAGGTCGTTGATCTGGTCATAACTGGGCTTGAGTACGTAGAGCACCACGATGACGTAGCTGACCAGTTGGTTGATCAGCAGCAGGCTGGCCACCAGCATCACCGTCTGCCCGAAGGCGCTGCGGGGCAGCAGCCTCATGAGCGGGCGCTGCCGTCGGGCACAAAAACGTAGCCAAGGCCCCAAACGGTCTGGATATAGCGGGGGTGGGACGGGTCAGGCTCTATCATGCGGCGCAGCCGTGACACCTGCACGTCTATGCTGCGCTCCAGGGCCGAATAGTCACGGCCCCGGGCCAGGTTCATCAGCTTGTCCCGGCTCAACGGCTCCCGGGGGTGGCTGACCAGGGCCTTGAGCACCGCAAACTCACCCGAGGTCAGGGGCATGTTCTCGTCGCCCTTGAACATCTCCCGGGTGGCCAGATTCAGGCGAAACAGGCCAAAGCTCACTTCCTGCTCTTCGGCGGCCGGGGCGCCGGGCAATTCACTGGTGCGACGGCGCAATACGGCGCGGATCCGCGCCAGCAGCTCCCGGGGATTGAAGGGCTTGGCCAGATAGTCGTCGGCCCCCAGCTCCAGCCCTATGATGCGGTCCACCTCGTCACCCTTGGCGGTGAGCATGATGATGGGGATCTGTTCGCCACGGGAGCGCAGCCGCTTGCAGATCCCCAGGCCGTCTTCCCCGGGCAGCATCAAGTCCAGCACCATCAGGTGGAAGTTTTCACGTTCCAGCAGCCGGTCCATCTGTTCGGCATTGGCCACGCCCCGAACCTGGAAGTTTTGTTCCACCAGATAGCGTTCCAACAGGGCGCGCAGCCGCATGTCGTCATCCACCACCAGGATCTTGGTGCTTTCCTGTGCCATTTTTGTCCTCTCCCACCGTCTAACCGGCGGCCTTTACTATAAAAAGTTGCCGCCATCCCGCCCAGTCAGCTTTGTTACAATTCGTTTCCCTGCCCATAGTCGATGGCCAGCACATACCAGGTTTTCAGCCCTTCCGGCGTTTTGACCACCACTTCGTCGTCTACCTCTTTTTTCAGAAGGGCCCGGGCCATGGGGGCGTCGATGGAAATGTAGTCCTTGCGGCCGTAGATCTCGTCCGGGCCGACAATGCGAAAGCGCCGGCAATCCCCGGCCTCGTTCTCCACCTCCACCCAGGCGCCGAAGAACACCTTGCCGTCCTGCTGGGGGTTGTAATCCACCACCTTGAGGATCTCCAGGCGTTTTCGCAAAAAGCGCACCCTGCGGTCGATTTCCCGCAGCCGCTTCTTGTTGTATTGGTAGTCGGCGTTTTCGGAGCGATCCCCAAGGCTGGCCGCCCAGGCCACCTTCTTGGTGACCTCGGGGCGTTCACTGCGCCACAGGAAATCCAGTTCTTCTTTCAGGGCGTTAAAGCCCTCGCGGGTAATAAGGTCGGTTCTCATGGCACGGCTCTGAACATAACTCCAGGCTTTGTAGCCTCAAGGGCCGCCTGGGATCAAGCCGCAGCCGAGGAAAAGGCGCCCTTGGGCGCCTTGATGTGTTCAGCGCCAGCGGCGCATCCGGTGCCCCTTCAAGGCGTAGAAGGCAATCAGCAGGTAGCAGGGCAACGCCAGTACATAGGCCTGCTGAATGCTGCCCAGGCTTTCGGCCAGGTGGCCAAAGGCCAAGGGCAGGAGGGCACCCCCGGCGATGCCCATGATCAGCAGTGCCGAGCCTTGGGCCGTGTGGCGGCCGAGGCCGTCCAGGGCCAGGGGCCAGACCGCCGGCCAAACCAGGGCATGGGCCAGGCCCATCAGGGCCACGAACAACACAGGGTCCGGCACAGTGGGAATGGGCGTCCAGCCCCAAAGAAAGCTCGACAGGGCCTGGCTGCCTGGGGAACTGAACAATACCGCCAGCACCGCCGCCACCCCGGCCAGGCCTGAGTAAAGCAGGGCCCGGCTTTGGCTCAGCCAACGGGGGATCAGCACGACTCCAAGGCCGTATCCCAGGACCATGAACACCATGGTGTAGCTGGTCAGGGAAGCAAAGCGGGCCACCCCCAGCTTTTCTCCCAGCAAGCCTATGGTGTCGGCAGCGATCACCTCCAGGCCCACGAAGGCGAACAGGGTCAAGGCCCCCAATATCAGTTGGGGGTAACGGAGCAGCTCCGCCAGCCGGCCTTTGCCGCCCTCCCCCTGCGGCGCTATCTCCGGCAGGGGAGATAGGCGCACCAAGGCGATCAGTGCCATCAGGGCTGCCGCCATGTAGAGATAGGGAAGCACCAGGCGCTCGGCAACGGCATCCAACTGGGCGTCTCGAACCGCAGGGTCCAGGTGAGCCAGGCTGGCTTGGTTGACCTGGGCCAGGTCAGACAGCACCAGGGACGTGAACAGCAGCGGTACCAATACCCCGGCTGTCTTGTTGATGATGCCCATGATGCTGATGCGCATGGCGGCGCTCTCGGCCGGCCCCAACAGCACCACATAAGGGTTGGAGGCGGTCTGCAGCAAGGTCAGCCCGGAGCCCAGCACAAAGAGCGCCAGCAGGAACAGGCCGTACTGGGCGCTAAGGGCTGCCGGGATAAACAACAGTGCTCCGGCCGCCATGATCGCCAGGCCCCAGGCCATGCCGTTGCGGTACCCCAGCCGTTCCAGCAGCGCCGCCATGGGCAGCGCCATCACCGTATAGGCGATGTAAAAAGCAAAGGCCACGAACAGCGCCTGGAAGTCATTGAGCTGGCAAACGATCTTTAAAAACGGGATCAAAGAACCGTTCAGCCAGGTGACAAAGCCGAAGATAAAAAACAGCAGCCCTATGATGGCCATGGGGATCAGGGCGCCGAAGCGCCCTGGGTTTATCGAGAAGGCTGGCGTTGCCATCAGGGACGCCCCTTGAAGCTGGCCCCGGCCAGACCGGTAACGGCGGCATTGGCCCAGTTGCCGCAGCAGCCATCACCGCTGGTGCGCAGGCTGAGCAGGCTGATGCCCCTGATATCCAGCTCGGGTTTGACCACCGCAGGCGCCACCACCAGGCCGCTGTCGTACAGCAGCCGGCCATCGCCCCAGACCTGGAAGTGCAGACCCTTGCCCTTGCAGCTGTCGTCTATGCCCACATCGGCGTTGAAGCGCTGCCAGGGCCCCACCAGGCCGTAATCGACCCTGCTGCTGCCGGCTACACCCAGCCCCTTGCTGAAGCCAAGGCCGTTCATGCGCAGCCCCTTGCCGCCCTTGGCCTTGTCCTTGGCCGCACCCTGGGGTGCCGCCAGCCAGGCTTGGTCTGACAGGTATTGGCGCCGGCTGGCGCCTTCGGCCAACTGCTGGTGCAGTACCAGCTCCCCTATGGTGACGGGGCTGACCTTAACCGGCTCCAAGGCGTTGAAGGGAGCAGACTGGGTCTGGGCCGTGGCTTCTTCCTTCATGGCATCGCCCTGGCCGTCGTGGGAGCTGAGGATCCGAAAACGCAGCAACCTGCCCACCAGGGGCTTGTCGAAGCGCACCTGCTGCATCCCCTCCTTGAGGGCCAAGCTACCGATATAGGCAGGCTCGCCCCACTGGCCGTTGACATCGGCCATGTAGATCTCGAAGTCCTTCACCTGGCCATAACGCCAGTGCTTGTCGTTACGGGGGGCTATATCAAAGCCGCTGATGGCTTTGCGCTCGCCAAGGTAAAGCACGAACTCCGGCGGGCCGTAGGCCAGGGCCTGGTCGCGGGAGGTACGGAACCAGGTGTCTGGGTTACCGTCCAAGGCGTTTTCAAACACCTGGCCCGGTTCTTCCAGGGGCCTGGCGATGAGCTTGATGCTGTCGGCGGCGATGGCGGTCCCCCGCTCCGGCATCTTGGGATAAGCCGGAGTGTCAGCCAAGGCCTGGCCGGCGTCCACCGACACCAGCAGGCGATGCCCTTGGCGTATCGGCCCCTTGGGCAGGCGCACATGGAGGGTGCCGAAGCGGTCGGCCGGGTCAAAGAACCAGCCCTTGCCCGCTTTGTTCAGGGCCGCCAGACTGCCCTGCTTGGCCAGGTTATGGCCGTCCAGGCTTAGGCTTTTTGGGGCCACCCTGGTGTGCAGCATCAGCTTGTAGCGACGCTCCTGCTCCATACCCTGGTAGTCCCCTTCCAGGGCCCCCAGCAGCACTTCGATGTCGCCGGCCTTGCCTTGCGGTGCGCTGACCTGGAGCAGCTGTTGGCTGAAGGCTCCCTGCTGATACTGGCGGCTGTTGCCGTCATCCTCGTAGAGGTTGAAGCTGGACTGGCCATAGGGATAGATATCCAGGGTCAGTTCGTCCTTGGGCACCTGGCCGTCAAACAGGGCCGGCGGGTACATGGGGATAATGGCTCCGGCCCGCACCAGCACCGGCAGCTTGTCCAATGTCACCGGCATGTCGATGACCTTGCCTTGGGCGCCCGCTTCGACAACGCGGCCGTCCCAGTAGTCTATCCATTGGCCTTGTGGCAGGTAGATGCCGTCACGCCATCCCTTGGAGGCGTCCTGGCTGCGATAGACAGGGGCCACCAGGAAGTCCTTGCCCAGGAAGAACTGGTACTTGTAGCTCTCGTCAAAGGCGTGCGGGTCCTGGGGGTGGTCCCACATCAGACCCCTTACCAGGGGGGCGCCGCTCTGTTCGGCTTCCCTGGCGTAGGTATAGATGTAGGGCATCAGCCGCATCTTCAACTTCAGGTACTTGCGGTTGATGGAACGGTAAGGCTCGTCGAACCACCAGGGGTGTTTGCGGGCCGCCTTTGACCAGCCGGACATGCCCATGAACACCGGGGTGAAGGCTTTCCATTGCAGGTCGCGGGTGAAGGTTTCCGGGCTGCCGCCGAAGATGCCGTCCACGTCCCCTGTGGCATAGGCCTGGCCGGACAGGCCAGAGCCGATCAGGGTGGGGATATGCCAGCGGATATAGTCCCAGCTGCCGCTCTGGTCGCCGGTCCAGGCGACGGCGTAGCGTTGGATACCGGCCCACCCCATGACGGTCCAGATAAAGGGCCGGGAGTCGGAATTGTTGAGGATGCCCTCGGCGGCGTCATGGTTGGCATCCATGGCGAACTGGTAACCCTTGCCGGTCCAGGCCACGTCCAGCTTCTGGGCCCGGGTGCCGGCGCTGCCCACTTCCCAGGCGATCTGCTCTACGCCGTTTTCGGTCCAAAGACCGGTGTGAAAACCGTACTTCTTGAGCCCGGCCACCACGTCGGGAAGGTCGGTGTATCCGCAGCCATAGCCGTCGTTGGGCAGTATCCAGCCCCCCGGCATGTCGTACTGGCGGTACTTGGCCGCCACGCTGTCGACGACGTCCGGCGTGGTACCAGTGGGGCCGTCTGACCAACCCGGCGGTACCGTGCCCGGTTTTTTGACGTTGTCGCCGTCGTTGTAGCAGTCGGCGTCGCCATATTCGAAAGCCCAGCGGGGCAGCAGCGGTGGCCGGCCGGTAAGCTGGGTGTACTGGTCCAGCACCCCTTGGATGCCGTCCCCGAAGAAATAGTAGGCGTCGAATCTGTCTTCCTGGTGGCGGGTGCTGATATAGCCCTCGGAGCGAAAGTCATAGCTGCCGTTGCTCCAGGTGTTGCGCAGCACACCATAGCCTTTGTTGCTCATGTAGAAAGGGGCCGGGCTGGGGCGATCGAACTCTTCCCAACCACCGGAGTAGGACACCTCCAATACCTTGCCCTTGAACTCGAATTGGCCATTTTGCTGGCCGCCACCGAAGAAGTGTTCTTCAGCGTCGGCAGACAGGGTCTGGTAGCTCTCCTTGCCAAGGTCCAGGGGCTTTTCTTCCTGCCAATAGGCCGTGCGGTTGTCCCCCCGGTAAACGGCAAAGCGCAGCGGTTTTGGATAGATGCGTACCGCCAGCGCCTTGGTGCTGAGCAACTGGTAGCCCTGCTGCTGGCTCAGCTGGAAGGCCACCCGGGCTGGTGCCTGGGGCAGCACTATGGGTGCCTTGCCGTCGCCGGCACCGCTCAATTGCCCCTTCTGGCCGGCTTCCAGGTGTAATAGGCCGTCCCCCAGCAGGCTCAGGCGCACTTTTTCCTTGTCGTGGGTGAGGATCTCCACCCCTGTCGCCGTCGGCGTCAGTTGGGCCAGATCCCCCAGCTCTTTGGCCTGGAGCGGCGCCGCCAGCACGGCCAGCGTCAGCAACCCCAGGGTACCTTTGTTATCCATCTGCTTTCCCCCAATGATGCGGCTGAGACAAGGGCCACTGCGGATGCTGGTAGAGCACCCTGCCCTGGCCAAGGCACAGCACGGTTTCTGCGTTGTTGTTAAGTAGTGCCAGGTCGGCCACCTTGCCGACGGCGACTGAACCCAGCTGCTGGTCCAGTCCCAGAAAACGGGCCGGCGACAGGCTGGCCATGTGTACCGCTTCGCGAAATTCCACCCCAGCCAGGCGGTGCATGGCCTGCACCGCCTTTTCCAGGGTCAGGGTGCTGCCGGCCAGGGAGCCGGCATCGGTACGGGCTATGCCCTGGCTCACCTGCACGTCCATTTCCCCCAGGCGGTAACGGCCGTCGGCCAGGCCACCGGCGTTGATGCAATCGCTGATCAGATGGATGCCGGCGCTGCCCTTGAGGCGGTACACCAGGTCCAGGATGGCCGGGTGCAGGTGCACGCCGTCGGCGATCACCTCCACCGGACAGGGTTGCAACAGCACGGCACCGGTGCAGCCGGGCTCCCTGTGGTGCAGGCCGCGCATGCCGTTGAAGACGTGCACGCCACCACAGGCACCGGCCGCCAGGGCGTCACAGGTGCGTTGGTAGTCGGCATTGGTGTGCCCCAACATCACCTTGACCCCTTGCTGGCGCAGGTAGGGGATCATCTCCAGAGCGCCGTCCAGCTCGGGGGCCAGGGCCAACACCTTCAGCTGCCCCCGGGCCGCCGCCAGCAGGGCGTCCAGGTGCTCCTTTTCCAGGGGCAGGAAATAGTCCTGGTTGTGGGCCCCTTTGTGGTCGGCCGTGAAGAAGAGTCCTTCGCTGTAGGCCCCCAATACCCTGGCCCCTGGCAGTCCCTCTTCGACGCCCTGGGCAACATTGGCCAGGGCGGCCAGGGTCCTGGGCCAGCTGCTGGTAACGGTAGTGGCAAGGAAGCCGGTCACCCCGTGCTTGGCCAGGGACAGGGAAATGGTGGCCAGGGCCTCTGGCGTGGCGTCCATGACATCGGCACCTTCCCGGCCGTGAATATGCAGGTCCAGCAAGCCGGGGATCAGGGTGCAGTCCGGCGCGTCCAGCAAAGGCCTGTCCGAAGGCGCCTCGGGGCTGATGGCCTGGATGTGGCCGTCCGCTATCCAAAGCCAATGGTTCAGGTAGTCCCGGTCTTCGGCGACCAGGCGCGCGGCGCGGATGGCAAGATCAGTCATGTTGGCGGGCCAGCAGGGCTATGCCACGGGCACCGCTGGCGTCGCCGAAGCGAGCCGGCACCAGGGGCGGTGATTGAAAAGGGCCGAACAGGCAGGCGTCGATCCGTGCCGGCAGCAGTTGATAGAGTTCTGGGACCTTGGACAGGCCGCCGCCCAGCACGATGAGGTCAGGATCGTAGGCCAGCACCAGGCCGGCAAAGCAGGCTCCCAGCAGATCCAGGTAGCAGTCCAGGGTGGCTTGCGCCAAGGGCTCTGCCCGGCGCCACAGCGCCAAGACGGCGGCGGCGTCCTCTGCCTGGCCGCCGAAGTGGCCATAGAGCCGGGCCAGGCCAGGGCCGGACACATAGGCCTCGTAACAGCCTTGCTGGCCACAGCCGCAGGTCCAGAGAGGAAGCTGGTAGCGCAGCAGCAATCGCGCCGGCAACGGTTGGTGGCCGTATTCACAGGCGATGTCCTGGCGCCCCTGGTAGAGGAGGCCGTCCACCACCAGGCCTCCGGCTGCACCTGTGCCCAGCACGGCGCCAAAGACCCGCCGGTAACCTGCACCGGCGCCGCCAAGGGCTTCGGAAAGGGCAAAACAGCGGCAATCGTTGCCCAAGGTCAGGGGCTGCCCCAGGCGCCGGGCCAGATCCGCTCCCAGGGGCCGGCCTGTGGCGCCAGGCAGGTTGGCGCAGAGGCTAAGGCCCTGGCCGTCCACCAGCCCCGGCAGGGCGATCCCAAGGGGGCCTGGGCCATGGCGCAGCCGGGCATCGGCAACCAGGGCGGCTATGGTGTTCAGCAGCGCCGGGTAGTCCCGGGCCGGGGTAGCGACGCGGCACCGCTCCAGGTCGTTGAGCTGGGCGTCGAAACAACCCAGTTCCATCTTGGTGCCCCCCACGTCCAGGCCGTAGATCATGGCTCAGCCCTCGAACCTGTGTATCCGTACCCCCTGCACTACCCGGTTCACCTCTCCTGTGGGGCAGGGGTTGTCCGGGCTGATACCCAGGGCCAGGGATTTATGGAAGGCAAGCAGCTGCGCCAGCAGTACAGACGGCAAGGCCCGCCAGGGATCCAGTCCTCCCTGCAGCCAACGGTTGCTGCGCAGCAGGGCCAGGGCCTTGCCGTCGCGGGCCAATTCGTCATGGAGATCCTGGTCGTACAGCTGGCAATGGGGTTGGCCGCTGTCCAGCAGCACCACCAGGGTGTCGGCGTCCACCATGGATTTGGGCCCATGGCGAAAGCCAAGGGGAGTTTCGGCATGGGCGTCGACCCGGCCGGCAGACAATTCCAACATTTTCAGCGCCGCCTCCGTGGCGATGCCCTTCAGCACACCGGCACCGAGGAAAGCCACCCTAGTGAAAGGGCGTTCGGCCAGCTCGCGAATGGCCGGCAACGCCTCTGCCAAAATGTGGCGGCTGGCCGCCAGGGCCCAATCCAGGCCCTCCTGGTCACCGAACAGTTGCAGGGTCGCCAGCAACATGGTGCTAAAGGAGCTGGTCATGGCAAAACTCTGGTCCAGGGTCTGAGGCGGCATCAGCAGGCAATGGCTGCCCGGCAGATCACCGGCCAGGCGCGCCAGCTCACCTTCGCCGTTACAGCTGATCACCAGGTGGCGGCACTGGCCGCACAGCTGGCTGGCCAAGGCCATGGCCGCCACGCTCTCCGGGCTGTTGCCCGAGCGGGCATAGGACACCAGCAGGGTCGGCACCTGGGGTAGCAGGTACTGATCGGGATTGGCCACCAGATCGGTGGTGGAAATGGCTTCAACCAGGCGCCCCAGACGCTGGCTCAGATAAGGGGCCAGGCTCAGGCCCACGTAAGCCGAGGTACCGGCGCCGGTCAGTATGATGCGCAGCCCCGGTTCCGCCAGTTGCGCCGCCAGCCATTGCCGGCTCTGTTGGCCAACGGCCAGCTGCGCCCAGATCTCGGGTTGTTGGGCTATCTCTTTGGCCGTCCAGTAGGCACCGGCAGCCTTGAGCCGGTCCTCGTCCATCATCAGTAGTGCCATGGGGGTTATCCTTCTGCTCCGAAGCAGGCCTGGGCATAGCTGCGGAGAACGTCTTTGATCTTGTCTTTAACCAGCACCCTGGCGTCATTGGCCAGCCGGCCTTGGCGCAGGGCCTGGTATTGAAGCGGCAGATACTGGCTGACCAGGGGCAGCGGCAAGGGCCCAGCCAGGTTGGCAAAAAGCCGTTCCTGGGCGAGCTGTAACTCGGGGTCAGGCCAGTAGTAGCGAATACGGTCGCTGAAGCTGAAAGGGCGTAGCAGCCGCTGCTGGGCCAGATCGCCCCGATAGAACTTCTGCCAATACTGGGGGGCGGCCTGCATGCGGGCGTCGGCCAGGGCCCGCAACCCCGACTGCTGCTCGGCGCTCAGCAGGGCTTCTTCCATATGGCTAAGGGCAAAGAGCCCTTCGCGCAGGGCAAAGGTCAGGGCCGGCCCCACCTTGAGGATGGCAAAATGGTCCCGCACCAGGGCCTGGTAGCTCTGGGGCTGCTGGTAGTCGGTGGAGTGGGCCTCGAAAACGATGGCCGGCTGCTCCTGAACCAGGTTCTTGAGGGCCTGGGCGGCGTCGCTTTGATAATCGATAACCCCCAGGTGGTCGAACTCCACGCCGGGCTGCACCACCAGGGCGATCACCCTGTCCCAGGCCTCTTCCAGGCCCAGGGCCGAGAAGGCCTGGTGGTGGGCGGCCAAGGTCTGGCGGGCGGCGGCCGCAGGAGTGACGTCCAGGTGGTCGATGCTGTGGCTGGCACCACCGGGTGGAGGCACTTCGGTACCGATGACGTAACAGAGGTTGCTGGCACCAAAACTGGCCAAGGCCTGGGCCTCTGCCACCTGGCAAAGACGAGCGGCACGGGCGGCAATCACCTGGTCGCTCAAGGGCTCTGGGTCGTCGGCACAGGCCATGGAGCAATCCAGATGGATCTTGCTGAACCCTGCCGCCACGTAGTCGCGGATCAGGGCTTCGGCCTTGGCCATGGCTGTTTGTGCCCCTTCGGCCAGCCAGCAGACCGGGCCCAGGTGGTCACCACCCAGCACCAGTAGGTGCCGGGGCAGACCGACCCGCTCGGCCAGGGTCAACAGGGCGTCGCGAAAATCGGCCGGGGTCATGCCCGTATAGCCGCCAAACTGATTGACCTGATTGGCGGTCGCTTCCACCAACAGCGGCGTACCGCCGGCCAGGGCCTCTTCCATGGCCGCTTCCAGCACCAGGGGATGGGCGGAACAGACGGCGTAGATACCGGCCTGCTGCCCTGCCCTGTTGCGCCGGATAATGTCCTGGATGATCTGCATCTTGTCTCCTAATCCACTATCACCAGCTTGACCCCGGCCTCGGTCAGGGCCTGGGCAAAGCTGTCCGGAATACCGCTGTCGGTCACCAGGGTGTCCATGTCTCCGAAACTGCGGATCTGGTGCACCCCGGCCTTGTTGAATTTGGACGAATCGGTGACCACCACCAGTTCCCTGGCCAGGGCACACATCTGGCGGTTGAGGATCGCTTCCTGCTCGAAATGGGTGGTGATGCCGGCATGGAAATCAAAGCCGTCCACCCCCAGCACCACCTTGTCAAAGCGATACCGCAACAGGCTTTCCTCGGCTTGGCGGCCATAGAAGGACATGGACTTCTTACGCAGGGTGCCCCCTGTCATCAGCACTTCAACCCCTGGGGCATCCACTAGGTTCTGCGCCACGTTCAAGCCGTTGGTCATCACCACCAGCCGTTTGAATCCTTGCAGGCAAAGGGCAACCTCGGCCGTGGTGGTGCCTGAGTCGAGGATGATGGCCTCCCCTTCGCGGATCTCCCCGGCCACCGCCAACGCCAGGCGCCTTTTGATGTCGAGCCTTTCCTGGTGTTTCTCGCTGACCGACAGTTCACGGGTGATCTTGTTGCTGGCCACAGCCCCGCCCCTGGCCCTGACCAGCAGCCCCTTGTCGTGGAGTTGGTTGAGGTCGGCCCTGATGGTGACGGTGGACACCCCGAAGTGGGCGGCCAGAGCGTCCACTTCCACCCGGCCTTCTTTCAACGCCCGCTGCACTATTTCGTGGCGCCTTTCGATGCTGTTCATCTGGGCCTGCTTGCTTGAACTGTTCATTACCCGATCACCTTAACCAACTTTCATTTCCTTTCAAAGTAAAAAATCTGAAAAAAATTTCACAGTCCCTTTCGAATGAAATAACTCTCTGAAACCAACAGAAAAAAACACATCAATCCTTTATTTTCATGGGGTTTTCCTATCTTAAACGAAAGTTTTTTGCTCAACACCCCCCTTGAACAGCGGCTCTAGATCGTTAAAGGATTTAACAAACGAAAGCATATGAAAGAAAGGTGCGGTATCGGTTTTCAGGTAGCAGCCGGTACCAGGCCTTGGGGCCCAAGCCCCTTAACTGGGCGACAACCGCAGCGGAGACAGAACGCCATGAACCCGAAGAACAAGATCACCTACCTGAGCTTGCTGATAGGCACCCTGCTTTGTGCAGGCCAGCAGCAGGCCTGGGCGCAGCAGGACCCGCCCCAGGCCGAAGAGGGTCAAGGGGACCAGGACGAAACCGAAGTCATTGAAGTCAGGGGTATACGCGGTTCCATCCGCGAGTCCCTCTTTATCAAACAAAGCGCCACCAACGTGGTGGACGCCATAGTGGCCGAAGACATCGGCAAGTTTCCTGACCAGAACATCGCCGAAGCCCTGCAGCGCATGACGGGGGTCACCATCACCCGCAACGGCGGCGAGGGCCAGAACATCATGGTGCGTGGCCTTGGGGGCGACTACAACGTCACCACCCTCAATGGCCGGCGCATGGCCTCGGAAGACAGCAGCCGCAACTTCAACTACGACCTTATCGCCGCCGAGCTGGTGGCCGGTGTGGAAGTGGCCAAGTCCCCCTTGGCGGTCTATCCCGAGGGGGGTATAGGCTCGGTGGTGGACATCCAGACCCGCAGGCCATTGGCCCTGGGCGGTTTCACCCTGTCCGGCTCGGTCAAGAGCATCTACGAGGAGCGTACCGGCCGGTACAGTCCCCAGGGGTCCTTCCTGATCAGCGACACATTCGCCGACAACAGCTTCGGCATCCTCCTTACCGGCGCCTACTCGGAACGCACCATGCGTATCGACTCCTACCAGGGGGAAGGTTTCTACGATCCGGCCGAAGGCATAGACGTGCAAGTGCCGGTAGACAGCAACGGCAACGGGGAGCTGGACCAGGGCGAGCCCAGTTACGAGTCCATGATCCCCGGTTATGTGCGCTACTCCAACTGGCAGGACACCCGCAAGCGCATCGGCGCCAGCCTGGCCATGCAGTGGCGTCCCCGGGACGACCTGGAGTTCAACTTCGACAGCCTCTACTCCAGCTACGACACCAACGGCAGCCAGTACCAGATCTCCTTTGTCACCTACGACGAACCCTGGACGCCGGGTGTGCCTTCGGTGGGGGACCTTAAGTTCGATGAAAATGGCAGGGTCAACTATCTACAGCTCAACAACGGGGCCATGGCCGAGCTGCTCAACGTGTCCACGCCCCGCAACACCACCACTTACCAGGCCGGGCTCAACACCAAGTGGTTTGCCACCGACCAGTTGAGCCTCGAGCTGGACCTCTCCCAATCCGAAGCCAAGAGCAAGAACAGCGGCGACAACCGCTACGTGGTGGCCAGAGGCTTTGTAGACAGCATCACCATTGACCAGACCAGCGGCAACCTGCTGCCCGACGTGACCCTGGATCCGGCCCTGAACGCCGACCAACCCTTCGGGGCCCACTACAGCTACAACTACGGCACCGACATCGCAGACAAGGTGGACGAGGTGCGGTTGGCTGGGCGTTTCCTGCCCGACATGGGGCCTGTCGCCAGCCTGGACTTCGGCGTTCATTACGCCAAACAGACCAAGACCCGTACCCAGTTCAAGTCTAAAAACCCCTCCATGTTCAGTAATGGCGGGGCCTACTTTACCAACTCCGCCTATGACAGCTTCGACGCCAGCAGCGTCCAGCAGATGGGCGGCATGACCCTGTTCCGGTTGCCTGCCGACGTCTTGGTACCCGCCAACTTCGACCATTTCCTGGAAGGGGAGGCCGGCAAGCACCCCGCCCCCTGGGCCAGCTTCGACTACGACAAGCTTTATGCCTTTTATCAGAGCATCAATGCCCAGGCTGCCGAGGACCAGATCAAGGCCAGCCTGCAGCCCAAGGACTCCTACGCCGTCGGCGAGCAGACCCTGGCCTTGTACCTGCAAGCCAACCTGGAAGGGGAACTGCTGGCCCTACCCTACGGCCTCAACCTGGGCCTGAGGGGCGTCAGGACCGAAGTGAATTCCAGCGGCTACACCCTGGACCTGGCAGCCCTGCGCTTTGAAGAGGTGGACAAGGACGGCACCACAGTGGTGCGGCCAGTCGGTGACATCAGCGACTACTATGGCCAGTTCAGCCTCAAGGACCATTACACCGACTGGCTGCCCAGCCTCAACTTCAAACTGAACCTCACCGACCAGTTGCTCTACCGCTTCAGCGCCGCCAAGGTGCTGACCAGGCCAAACCTGGATTACCTGACCCCTTACAGTTCGGTGGATCTCAACCAGTTCAAATACAACACCTCCAATCCCGGCTTGGCGCCGCTCAGGGCCAACCAGGCCGACACCACCCTGGAATGGTACTTCTCGGACTACGGTGCCGCCACCGTCGCCCTCTTCTACAAGGACATCCAGTCCTTTATCAGCTACGGCCCCAGGGGCCACATCGACATCGACGGCTACAGCTTCGAGGTTAACGGCCCTGACAACGACCAGTACGGCGCCACCGTCAAAGGGGCTGAACTGGCTTACCAGCAATCTTTCGAAGAACTGCTGCCGGGCTGGTTGGGGGGCTTTGGGGTGCAGCTCAACTACACCTACACCGACAGCAGCTACGAAGACCCGGATAAAAAGGCAGCCGGGCTGCCCTTCGAAGGCATGTCCAAGAACGCCTACAACGCGGTGGTTTACTATGAAAAATATGGCCTGCAGGCACGCCTGGCCTATAACTGGCGAAGTAAATACCTGCTCTACCCCGACGCCTGGGGAGGTCCGCAGTGGATGGCCGATTACGGCCAGTACGACTTCAGTGCCGGCTATGACCTGACCGACAACCTGTCGGTGCACCTGGAGGCCAGCAACCTCACCAACGAAAGGCATTGGGGCTATATCAAAAGGCCCGAGCAGGTGGCCGAGCTGTCCCGCTACGGGCGCCAGTTTGCGTTGGGGATCAGCGCCGCCTTCTAAGCCCTTTGGCCGCCTTTAAGGCGGCCGTCTTTTCCAGTCGCCCTTCATTCATAAAGGAGCATTGTCTCCATCCCCTGCCGTGGCACAATGTCAGGCCATTGCCCCAAGACCGAATCGAGTTGTAAGGATGATCAATAACAAAATTGCCGAAGAGCTTGGCGTCCGCGAAGCTCAGGTCAGTGCGGCCGTTGCCCTGTTGGACGAAGGTTCCACCGTCCCCTTTATCGCCCGTTACCGCAAAGAGGTGACCGGCGGCCTGGACGACACCCAGCTGCGTAACCTCGAGTCCCGTTTGGGTTACCTGCGCGAATTGGAAGACCGCCGCCAGGCCATCATCAAAAGCATCGACGAGCAGGGCAAACTCACCGACCAGCTGAAAAAAGACCTGCTGGGGGCCGACACCAAGACGGTACTGGAAGAGCTGTACCTGCCCTATAAACCCAAGCGCCGCACCAAGGGCCAGATTGCCATAGAGCAGGGCCTTGAGCCCCTGGCCGATGAGCTGCTCAATAACGCCGGCTGCGACCCGCAGGCCCTGGCCGAGCAGTTTGTCACTGGTGACGTGAGTGACGTAAAAGCCGCCCTGGAAGGGGCTCGCTACATCCTGATGGAGCGCTTTGCCGAAGACGCGGCGCTGTTGGAGAAGATCCGCAGCTACCTGTGGGGCAACGCCCAACTCACCGCCAAAGTGATGGACGGCAAAGAGATTGAGGGCGCCAAGTTCAGCGACTACTTCAGCCATTCAGAACCCCTGGCCAAGGTGCCCTCGCACCGGGCGCTGGCCATGCTGCGTGGCCGCAACGAAGGCATTCTGGCCCTGGCCATCAACGCCGACCCAGGCCAGGAAGAGGGCGTGAAAACCTCTTACTGCGAGCTGATTATCGCCAAGCACCTGGGCTTTAACCTGGGCGACAGCCCCCGCGACACCTGGCTCAAGCAGGTGCTGAACTGGACCTGGCGCATCAAGATTTTGATGTACATGGAAACCGAGCTGATGGGCCGGGTGCGAGACGCCGCCGAGACGGAAGCCATCAAGGTGTTCGGCGACAACCTCAAAGACTTGCTGATGGCCGCGCCCGCCGGCCCGAAAGTGGTGATGGGCCTGGACCCGGGTATCCGCACCGGCTGCAAGGTGGCGCTGGTGGACGACACCGGCAAGGTGCTGGGCACCGCCACCATCTACCCCTTCGAACCCAAGCGCCAATATGCCCAGTCCATCGACGCCCTGGAGCAGCTGTGCCGCAAGTTCAAGGTGGACTTGATTGCCATCGGCAACGGCACCGCCAGCCGCGAGACCGACCGCATGGTGGCCGAGATGTTTAAAAAGGCCCCGGATCTGAAAGTCACCAAGGTGGTGGTAAGCGAAGCAGGGGCTTCTGTCTATTCCGCCTCGGAGCTGGCCGCCAACGAATTCCCGGACCTGGACGTGTCTTTGCGCGGCGCCGTTTCCATCGCCCGCCGCCTGCAAGACCCGCTGGCGGAATTGGTGAAAATCGACCCCAAATCCATAGGTGTGGGCCAGTACCAGCACGATGTGAACCAAAGCCAGCTGGCCAAGGCCCTGGACGCGGTGGTGGAAGACTGCGTAAACGGCGTGGGGGTGGATCTCAATACCGCCTCGGTGCCGCTATTGGCGCGGGTATCGGGCCTTAACAGCACCCTGGCCGGCAACCTGGTGGCCTGGCGCAACGAGAACGGCGCCTTCAAGAGCCGCAAGCAGCTTTTGAAAGTGCCGCGCCTGGGGCCCAAGGCCTTCGAGCAGTGCGCCGGTTTCCTTCGCATCATGAACGGCGACAACCCCCTGGACGCCTCCGGCGTGCACCCCGAAGCCTACCCTGTGGTGGAGAAAATCAAGGCCAGCACCGGCAAGGTGGAAGCGGCGCTGATTGGTAACTCTGATGTGCTGAGAAAGCTCAAGCCCGGCGACTTTGTAGACGCGCAGTTCGGCCTGCCCACCGTCACCGATATCTTGAAAGAGCTGGACAAACCCGGCCGCGACCCGCGCCCCGAGTTCACCACCGCCAGCTTTGCCGAAGGGGTGGAAACCCTTAACGATCTCAAGCCCGGCATGGTCCTTGAAGGGGTGGTGACCAACGTCACCAACTTCGGCGCCTTCGTGGATATTGGGGTTCACCAGGACGGCCTGGTGCACATCAGCGCCATGAGCGAGCGCCGCATCAACGACCCGAGGGAAGTGGTGAAAGCGGGCCTGGTGGTAAAGGTCAAAGTGATGGAAGTGGACATACCGCGTAAGCGCATCGCCCTTTCCATGCGCCTTAGCGACGAGCCTGGCCAGCAGGCCGGTGGCGCCCGCAGCAGCGGCGGCAATCGCCCCGAGCGCTCTGGTAATAACCGCAGCGCCGGTAAGCCCCAGACCCAGGGCCTCGGCGGCAGCAGCGGCAACTCGGCCATGGCCGACGCCCTCAAAGCCGCGCTAAAGCGCTAATCAAAAAACCGGGGCCAAGCCCCGGTTTTTGTTTTATCGGCCGTCTTCGAAGTAGGCCGTGGCCGACACCTCTGTGACTGTGCCTGCAGTCAGGTCAATCAAAGTGGCTGTTGCTTGATATTCTTCAAAAACACGGATAACCGCAGAGCAAGTGGTGGCGTTGGACTCACACTTGGGGTTGTGCCAATCGATATAAAAACGCTCCGGGACGTTATCTATGCGGAAAACAGCAGTGGCCGACCCTTTATTCCAAAGAATCTCAGTGCAGTAATTGGGGGTGAACTCATCGTAGGCAGCAGTATCCAGGTAACAGCTCATGCCTGCAGCAAAGGTTGAGCTGGATCCCAAAGCCAAGACGGCCGCCAGTAAGTTGCGCAGTTTCATTTTTCTCTCCTTGAAATAGCTTCAATATGAAAGCGTTACCCCATCCTGCGGGTACCACAAACGCCCCACTACCGAAACAGACAAAAGGGAAAAAAACAACCACCAGACTCGTCGATGCGACAATACGCAAAAAAAAGCCGACTAAAAGCCGGCTTTTTTAAAACTTGGATTATCAGTTAGTTGCCGTTATCCAGCCCATACCAATCCAGGCGGCGGGTGAGGTACATCACCAGGGCCAGGACGGCGAACAGGCCCAAAGCCCCCATCAGCAGCGCCAGGTCTTCGAGCTGCAAGATCACATAGATATAGCCGTAGAGCAGGGCCAAGACCCCGGCCACCAGGGCCGCCAGCTTGCGGCTACGCAGCACCGCCAGGCTGTAACTGCCGATAAGGCCAATGGTGGCGATGCTGGCCAGCAGGTAGGCGATACCGAAGCCGGTATGCTCGCTGAACGCCAGCAGCAGTATGTAGAAGATGCCCAGGGCCAGGCCCACCAGCAGGTATTGCAGGGGATGGACCCGGCTATTGAGCAGGGCTTCGACAAAGAAGAAAGTCATAAAGGTCAGGGCTATCACCAAGATGGCGTATTTGCTGATACGCATGGCCTGCTGGTAGCTGTCGGCGGTCACCAGGAAGCTGACCCCAAAGTCACTGCCATTGAAGTGGTAGTCGTTGCCCTCGAAGAACTGCGGGTAGTTACGATTGAAATGCAGCACCTTCCAGGCGGCGTCAAAGCCTTGGTCACTGACCTTACGCTCGGTGGGCAGGAAGGCACCGTCGAAACTGGGGCCGCTCCAGCTGGAACTGACCTGCACCTGGGTGTTTTCCCCTACCGGGATAAAGCTCAGGCGGCTGGAGCCGCGCAGGGACAGGGTGATCTCGAAGGGCAAGGTGCTGCGGCGGCCACTGAGATCCAAAGGGGTGCTGACACCGCTGTCCAGCAGGTTGCTGCGTACCCCGGGAGTCAGGGATCTGGGCTTGCCGTCCAGCAGCAGCTGGATATTGTCCTTGACCCCTTTCATGTCACTGATGCCGAACATCAACTCGGCCTTTTGGGGTAGCAGTTGCGGGTCATTGGCCAGGTGCTGGGCCAGTTCGTCCATGTCGAAATGGCCCTGGAATTTGAGATCGGCAACATAGACGGCGGTCTCGTAGAGGCTGCGGCTGCGCAGCTCGGGGGCGGCCTGGGCATTGACCTGCAACGACTTGGGCAGGAAATAGCTGACATAGCTTTGGTTGAACCAGCTGCCGTCATTGCGCTGAACATGGCGCACGCCGGGGATGACCAACACCGGGCCGGACAGCTCCTGGGCCTGGCCCCAGGTGGAGGCAATGTCGTTGACTACCTGATCGCGCCTGTCTGTGCGTTCGCTGATCACCAATTGGACCAGGAACACGGGGATCAACAGCAAGATGGCCATGACCCCGACAATAAGGGCCTTGGAGGTCACCGAAGGTGTATGTGACATGAAAAATCGTCCTTGATGGGTGCGGGAAAACAGTTATAAGCGGCGAAGGCTGCCTGAAAAATGAATGCAAAACAATCTGCTGGATGGCCAGCAAGGCAACAAAAAAGCCACCCTTGGGTGGCTTTTTTCGACCTGGGGCTGGCTCAGGCGGTGGTGTCGATCAGGGTACCGAGCATTTCGTCTGCGGTCTTGATCACTTTGGCGGCGGCGCCGGATTCCTGCTCGGCGACCAACAGCTGGGTCAGGGGCTCGGCTGACACATTGCCACGGGCCAAGGTATAGGCCGCATCGCTGGCACGGGCCTCGGCTGTGTATTGCAGGTTGATGCCGCTGCTGATGGCTGAAGTGGTCATGGCGCCTCCTTTAAAGGTGTTTAGAGTGTACGCCAAATGGCCAGCTTGGCCAAATGACGATCAATCCCTTCCTCACAATGTAGCGACAAAATCGCGCAAGACTTGAGCCGTTTCTTGGGGGTGGGAAATAAAGGGCGCGTGGGAAGCATGTTCAAACACATGGCTGCTACTGGCCGGGGCCAGTTCATCCACCAGGGGCGCCTGTTTGACCGGTACCAGGGCGTCCAAACGCCCGTAGAGGCGCAAAAAGGGTAGCCCCAGACTGGCCAGTTCGGGCCTGAGATCGGTGTTATCGAGGATCTTCAGGCCCCCGGCCAGGGCCGCAAGGCTGGGCAGGGCCCGCTGGGCTACCTTTTCCCGCAGCACCTTGATGTCGGCCTTGGCACTGGGCGCCCCCATGGCCTGGATAGCCAGGAAGCGGTCGATCACCTGCTGCAAATCCCCGTCCAGGGCGCCGGCAAACTGCTTGAGCACCATGGGTTTGATACCAGGCCAATGGGCATCGGCCACGAAGGCCGGGCTGGAGGCCAGGGTGATCAGGGCCCTTGGCCGGCCATAGCCCTTGATGGCGGCCTGAGTGGCGGCCAGCCCCCCCAGGGACCAGCCCAGCCAAACGGCCTCTTGGGGTACCTTGTCGGCCAGGGCCCGGGCCAGGCCGTCGATATGGTCGTAGGCTGGCTCGGCGGCGGCGTCGCCAAATCCGGGCAGATCGACCACCCTTATATCCAGCCCCTCTAGATAGGGCAGCAAGGAAGAGAAGACTGCACCGTTGACCCCCCAACCGTGCAGCATGACCAAGGTGGGTGCTGACATATGACCTCCAATATTGCGCGCATCCTAGCCCGGCTGGCCGCCCTAGCCAAGCCCACCGGCCGTTGCTGGCTCTGCCTGGAAGCCAGTCACAGCCCCCTTTGCGCCACCTGCCAGGGGGATTTGCCGGCCAAAGGCAGCCGCTGCCGCCAATGCGGGGAAGCTGGCCCCGCGCAGTGCCGCGCCTGCGCGCAAAAAGCGCCGCCCTTTGATGAAGTGCACTTCGGCGTGCCTTATGGCCCGCCCCTTGACGCCCTTATCCACCGCTTCAAGTACCAGCGCCACTGGTGGCTGGATGCTCCCTTGTGCCAGCCGCTGCTGGCAGCCCTGGCCGGGGTAGACAGGCCGGACTGCCTGGTGCCGGTGCCCCTGCACTGGTCGCGCCGGCTCTGGCGCGGCTTTAACCAGGCGCACTTGCTAGCCCACCATCTGGGCCAGGCCCTGGACCTTGAAGTGAATCCAAGACTGCTGCGCCGGCAAAGAGCCACCCGCCAGCAGCAGGGCCTGGGCCGCCAGGCGCGCCAGCGCAATCTCAGCCGGGCTTTCAAACTATGCGGCCCGGTGCCGGCCCATGTGGCCCTGGTGGACGACGTAATGACCACAGGCACCACGGCGGCCACCCTGGCCAGGTTGCTGAAACAGGCCGGTTGCCAGAAGGTGCAGCTTTGGTGCCTGGCCAGGGCCTAGTGACAAGCTCTTGTTATTTAGTTAAAAATGATACGCACGTAACACAAAAGGGGCCGCAGTGGACCTGATCATCTTTGCCCTGGTGGGGCTGTCCGCCCTTTGCATCCTGGTCTGTGTCTACCTGGCCAGCCAATTGCTGGGGTTGCTGCTGTTCCCCGGGGACAAGGCGGCCCCCAAGCGGGTAGACCGGTTGCTGGTAAGCCTGGCTTTTACCCTCACCGCCCTGTTGCTGCTGACCACTGTGCCGGACGCCCTTGAGCTGCCCCCCTTGTGGTTCTTCCAATAAAAAAGCCGCCCTGGGGCGGCTTTTTTGTCAGAAGTCGAAATAGAGGGCGTTACTGAGCCAGCGTTCCGACCCCCGCTGTATGCCCCTGAAACTGACGTCATCCAAGAAGGCCACTACGCTGCCACGGCCCAAATGCTGGGCGATGGCAGCCGGGGTGCCGGCCAGAGCGTCCCGGTTGGGCTGGGCCATAAAGCCCGCCAGCAGCGGCTTGGCGTCGTAACGGGCCAGCACACTGAAGGGGCCTTTCACCTCGGCCAGCATCACTTCATGGTCCCGCATCAGCGGCAGGCGCTTGCTGCCCAGGCCGAAATTCAGCGGGTGGCTGCTGTCCAGATCCGCCAAGACCTGGGTACCGGCTATCAGCGTCTGTGCCCTATGGCTGTCGCGGTCTGCGTAGCTGAGCTGGTCGGTGGGGAACTGAGCAAGACGGGCCTGGTCGTCCGCCAATTCGGCGTTCAGCAAGCCCTGCTGCACCCCCCAAGCCACGGCGTCGGTCATCAGGATCAGCCGGCCTCCCTGTTCAACCCAGCGCTTAAGCCGCGCCCCCTGGGCACCGTTCAGGGCCAGGGGCGCCGAGGCCGGCACCAGCAGATGGGTAAATTCCCCCAGGTCC
The DNA here is from genome assembly GCF_000299915.1 of Gallaecimonas xiamenensis 3-C-1. Lineage (NCBI taxonomy): Bacteria > Pseudomonadati > Pseudomonadota > Gammaproteobacteria > Enterobacterales > Gallaecimonadaceae > Gallaecimonas > Gallaecimonas xiamenensis. Next base: position 128,451 of record NZ_AMRI01000002.1, on the reverse strand, counting down.
AGCCAGGGCAGCACGCTGTCTTCCAGCAGGGTCACTTCGACCCCGGCCTGGGTGTCCAGGCTTTGCCAGGCACCGCCGGCCCGCTGGGCGTGGATGTCCCGGCCCACCAGCAGCCCCAGCTTGGGGGCCTTTACTCGTTGCAGCCCAGGGCTGCCGAGATCGGCGCCGCTCTGGGACAGGCCAGAGTCCATGGCCTTGAGGGCAATGCCATGGCGGGCACTGAGCTCGGCCAGGGTGGCAAGCAGCCCTTGGGGCTGCTGGGCGCCAGCGGGGATCAGCATGTCACCGGCCTTGAGCCGCACTTGGCCGTTGTCGCTGGCGCTGCCCAGGCTGAACACCTTGACGTCGGCCCGCAGCAAGTCGGCCAGCAGCGCCGGGGCACGGCTGTCGGCCCAATCGAAGGCCCAGGCATAGGCCGGGGTCACCTTGGGCGGCACTTTCTTGGCCGGGGCCCAGGGCTGGCCCGCCAGACTGGCGCCGTTGTCCCAGCTGCCCACCGCCAGGGCCTGGATGTTGTAGGCATAGCCCAGGTTCCAGGCGGACACGTCGTAGAAGGTGTTGTCTTCAAAGTCGGTAGCGGTGCCGAACACCGACTTGATCAGGCGGTACTGGGGTTGGTCCAAAGACAGGTAGAGGTCGCGGCCGGCCTTGAGTTTTTGGCCATCCAGCTCCAGGTCCTTGCCCAGTTGGTTGACGGCGATGCCGTGGCTGGTCAACACCCGGGCCAAGTCGTCCAAGCGGGCCTGGTCACCGGGGTTTTTCAGCACCAGGCCTTTGATCTTGTCGCTGGCCGCAGCCTTGCGGGCGTCCTTGAAGAAAGCGGCCTGGTAGTCGGCCAGCCTTTCCTTGTTGCGCAGCACCCCGGCCAGCAGTTGGCGGCTGGCGGTGAGCTGGTTTTCGATGGTGAAGGTAAAGGTCATGTCACCGAAGGGGGTGGCCACCCGCTGGCCCCTGGCCCTGGCCTGCTCGTAGAGGATGCCGATGGCCCCCATGGCGTCCCCGTAACTGGAGGCCTTGCCCCAGTAGAAATCGTCGAAAGACTCGCCGGTGTAGTAAAGACGGCCCTGCTGGTCCAGGCCCTTGGCCACGTCCTTGGCCAGTTCCTTGGTGATGGCCTGGTTTTCCTTGGGGGTCAGGGGATTGACCCTGCTGGCCACGCCAGGCTGGAAGAAAAAGGTGCCGTGGGGGCCCATTTCGTGGAAATCGCCGAATACCTGCGGCATCCATTGCTGCCAGAAGCGGATGCGGTTCTGGGACGCCGGGTGGGTCAGCAGCAGCCAGTCACGGTTGAGGTCAAAGCCGTAATGGGACAGGCGCCCGGCCGGGAAGTCCTGCCAGCGGCTGCGGTGACTGAGGGAGTCGGAGTTGTGGCGGCCCTGCTGGTTGTTGGCAAAGTTGGCGTACCTGTCCATGCCATCCGGGTTCAGGGCCGGGTCTATCAGCACTATGGTGTTGTCGAGGATGGCCTTGACCTTTTGGTCCTGGCTGGCCGCCAGCCAATAGGCCACCAGGGGCGCGGCATTGGCCCCGGAGGGCTCGTCACCGTGCACCGAGTACCCCAGCCAGACGATGGCGGGCAATTTGGGGTCGCGTTTGCCGTCCCGTACCTGCAGGTGGGCCTGGCGGATGGCGTCGAGGTCTTTCAGGTTTTGGGGGCTGGAGATGGCCAGTAGCACCTGTTCCCGCTGCTCTGTGGTGCGGCCGATACTGATGGGTTTGATACGGTCCGACTGCTGGGCCAGCTTGGCCAGGTAGGCCTGCTGCTGGTCAAAACGCAGGTGCCAGTCCCCGATACCAAAACCCAGCACCGATTCGGGGGTGGGCTTGGCGGCGTCGAAGGTTTCGCCGGGGAAATAGTCGGCGGTGGGCTGGGCCAGCGCCAGGGCCGGCAACATCAGGAGCGGGATAGAGAATTTCATGGGCTGCATCTTGTTAACATTTCCCCCTAGGCTAGCCAAGGTAGCGGCTAGGCAACAGGGTTGTTAACGACTCAGCCGGTCCGTTGGTCGCCTCGGGGCAGCAGCAGGGGCAACTGCTTTTGTCGCCGACCGGCCCGGTGACGATAGTCCAGGGTGCCGAACAGGATCACGGCCAAGGCGGGCAAGGCAACGCCCAGGAAGAGTCCGCCCTGCTGCACCGGGCTCAGCCCCAACAGGGCCAAGGCCAGGGCCAGGGACGCCAGCAGGATCAGCAGTCCCATGCCCTTGTCCACCGGCACCTTACTGCCGGCGGCCACTTCCCTGGTCAGCCAATCCCGCAGCTGGCCTTGCTCAGCGGCTGAAAGGGCCTGGTATTGCTGCTGCCAGCGCTGCACCACCCTTGGCCGCATCCGAGGCCGGCCCAGCAGGGTCCAGGCCTGATTAGCCAGGGGCCTGAGTCGGGGGGAAAGGTCGGCGTGCTTCATAAGGGTCCTGGGCAGGCGATTGAGACGACCAATTTAGTGCTTTGTGCTTTGGGCGCCAAGCGCGTTATCATAACCCAGTAAAGTAGTCAGGTTTTGAGAGGCACCATGATCCGCATCTCCGAGGCCGCCCAGGCCCACTTCTGCAAACTGTTGGCCGATCAACCGGATGGCACCAATATCCGGGTGTTCGTGGTCAATCCCGGTACCGCCAACGCCGAGTGCGGCGTGTCCTATTGTCCCCCCGACGCCGTAGAGGCCAGCGACGTACGCCTGCCCTTCTCCGGTTTTGACGCCGTGGTGGACCAGGCTTCCACGCCCTTCCTGGAAGCCGCCGAAATCGACTTCGTCACCGACCAGATGGGTTCCCAGCTGACCCTCAAGGCGCCCAATGCCAAGGTTCGCAAGGTGGCCGACGACGCGTCCTTGATTGAGCGGGTAGACTATGTGCTGCAAGCCCAGATCAACCCCCAGCTGGCCAACCATGGCGGCAAGGTAGCGGTGATGGAAATCACCGAGGCCGGCATCGCCGTGCTGCAATTTGGCGGTGGCTGCAACGGTTGCTCCATGGTGGACGTGACCCTCAAGGAAGGCATAGAGAAAGAACTGTTGGCCGCCTTCCCAGGCGAGCTGACCGGGGTGCGCGACATGACCGAGCACCAGGCCGGCGAGCACTCCTACTACTGATGCGCGACCTCATCTACCGCCTGGGCAGCGATCCCAGGCGGTCAGTCCGCCGCTTTTTGTCCGGGTTTGCCCTGTTCATCCTGGGGCTCTTCTTCATCTACCTGGGCAGCAAGGGCGAGGCCCTCTGGCAAGTGCCGGGGCTTATCTTTGCCATTCCGGGTTTCGCCCTGGCCTGCTACGGCTACCTGGGCATCTTCTGCAACCGCTTCAGCCAGTTCCTTAATCGCTGACAAAGCCCGGCCGGCGGTATAGCCACCAGAGGCTCAGGCCACGCATGGCCATAAAGGCGGTCAGGGCCAGCCACAGGCCGTGGTTGCCCAGCCCCTGGGCCAGCCACCACACCGGAAAAAACACCCCGAAAGTGGACAGCACCATGCTGTTGCGCATGGCCCGGCCCCGGGTCGCGCCGATAAAGACCCCGTCGAACAGGTAACACCACAGCGCCACCAGCGGCAGGGCCACCACCCAGCCAAGGTACTGGGCCGCCGTCTGGCGCACCGCCGGCAGGTCGGTCAGCAAGGCGATGATCCCCTCGCCAAAAAAGCCGAACAGGGCCACAAAAGCCAAGGCAAAAGCCAGGGACCATTGGCCGCACAGCCGTACCCAGTAGCGCAGCGCCTTTTCATCCCCCTGGCCCACCGCCCTACCGGTCAGGGCTTCGGCGGCATAGGCTATGCCGTCCAGGGCGTAGGAGATCAGCAGCAGGAAGTTGAGCAGCACCGCATTGGCGGCCACCACCTGGTCCCCCATCCTGGCCCCTTGGAAGGTGATGAACACAAAGCACAGCTGCAGACAAAAGCTGCGCAGCAAGATGTCGCGGTTAAGGGACAACAGCCGCCGCCAGCCGCTGTGGCCAAGGGCCGCCCGCCAGTCAAAATCCGGCAGGCGCCGGTGCACCAGCCACAGCCCCAACCCCAGGGTGGCGTAGTCCGCCACCACAGATGCCAGGGCCGCCCCCCGCACCTGCCAGCCCAGCCCCACCACCAGCATAAGGTCCAGCAGGATATTGAGGCTGTTGCCGAGGATCAGCAGCGCCATGGGGCCCCTGGTGTCTTGGCGCCCCACCAGAAAGCCCAGCAGCACCAGGTTCACCAGCACCGCCGGCGCCCCCCAGATGCGGGCGTAAAAATAGAGGGCGGCCTGGGCTTTGACTTCCCCCGAGGCACCGCTCAGCCAGAGCCCCAGCTGGCCAAGGGGCCATTGCAACAGCAGCAGCGCCGCCGCCAGGGCTAGGGCCATGGCCCCGGCCTTGCCAAGCCAGGCGGCCAAAGCGGCGCCGTCGCCCCGGCCATGGGCCTGGGCGATCAGGCCGGTGGTGGCCATGCGCAAAAAGCCCAGCAGCCAGAACAGGAAAGTCACCAACATGTTGCCCACCGCCACGCCCCCCAGGAAGGCGGGATTGGCCAGGTGACCGATAACGGCGGTGTCCACCAGCCCCAGCAAGGGCACTGTGATATTGGACAGGATCATGGGCAAGGCCAGGGCCAGTACCCTTTTGTGGTCGGTAAACAAAGGGGGTCTCGGGTGAATGGGCTTTGGGCTGAGTCTGCCGCCCTGTGAAAGTGCAGGCAAGGCCGTTACACTTGGCCCTTTCCACTTGAAGGAATCGAGAAGAATGAAAGGGGCACTTTGCAGCCTGGCGTTGCTGTCCATGACAGCTACAGCCGCCACCGATATCAACTCCTACGGCAACACCGAGCAGGTGAAGATCACCCACCTGGGCCTGGACCTGACCGTGGACTTCGACAAGCATCAGCTGGCCGGCAGCGCGACCCTGGATTTCAAGCGCCTCGACCCCAACGCCAGCACCCTGGTGCTGGACACCCGGGCTTTGGACATCAGTGGCGTGCAGCAGCACGTCGACGGCCAGTGGACCAGCGCCCAATGGAGCTGGGGTGAAAAATCCGACGCCCTTGGCAGTGCCCTGAATATCGCCCTGGCTCCCAAGGCCGACCAGGTGAAAGTGGCCTACCACACCACCGACGGCGCCACCGGCCTGCAATGGCTGACCCCGGAACAGACCGCCGGCAAGAAGCACCCCTTCCTGTTCACCCAGGCCCAGGCCATCCAGGCCCGCAGCTTTATCCCCCTGCAGGACAGCCCCTCGGTGCGGGTCACCTATGACGCCACCATCAAGGTGCCCAAAGAACTGATGGCGGTGATGAGCGCCGAGAACAGCCAGCAGAAAAGTGCGGACGGCGTCTACCGCTTCCACATGCCCCAGGCCGTGCCCACTTACCTGATTGCCCTGGGTGTGGGCGACCTTGAGTTCAAGCCCATGAGCAAGCGCACCGGCGTCTATGCCGAGCCGGCTGTTCTGGACGCTGCCGCCAAGGAATTCGAAGATACCGAGTCCATGATGGAAACGGTGGAGAAGATGTACGGCCCGTACGACTGGGGTCGCTACGACCTGCTGATCCTGCCCCCCAGCTTCCCCTTCGGCGGCATGGAAAACCCGCGCCTGAGCTTTATCACCCCCACCGTTATCGCCGGTGACAAGTCCCTGGTGTCCCTGATCGCCCACGAGCTGGCCCACTCCTGGTCCGGCAACCTGGTGACCAATGCCACCTGGCAGGACCTGTGGCTTAACGAAGGCTTCACCACCTACCTGACCTACCGCATCATGGAAGCGGTGTACGGCAAGGACCGCGAGCGTATGGAAGCGGTGATCGGCTACAAGGACCTGCAGGAAGACCTGGCCAGCATCGATGCGGCCGACACCCGCCTGCAGCCCGACCTGACCGGCCGCGACCCGGACGATGCCTTCTCCAACGTGCCTTACGAGAAGGGCGCCCTGATGCTGTTCGAAATCGAGCAGAAGCTGGGCCGCAAGAAAATGGACGACTTCCTGCGCAACTACTTCAAGACCTTCCGCTTCCAGTCCGTGTCCACCGACATGTTCCTGGACTATGCCGCCAAGGCCGGCCTGGACATGGACCGCCTCAAGACCTGGATCTACCAGCCCGGCCTGCCCACCGGCGCCCCCAAGCCCAAGTCTGACGCCTTCACCAAGGTGCTGGCTGCCCAGACCCGTTGGCTCCGAGGCCAGGACAAGGCCAGCGCCCTGCCCTTCAAGGACTGGAACGCCCAGCAGCAGATCTATTTCGTATCCGAGTTGCCCAAGAAGCTGACCAAAGGCCAGATGACCGAGCTGGACAAGGCCTTCGGCCTGACCGGCACCCGCAACAACGAAGTGGCCCACGTCTGGTATCGCCAGGCCATTGAGCATGACTATGCCCCGGCCTTCGACGCCATGGCCGACTACCTCAAGCACATCGGCCGGCGCAAGCTGGTGGTGCCCCTGTACGACATGCTGATGGCCAAGCCGCAGTACCAGGAATTTGCCAAGAAGGTGTACGCCCAGGCCCGCCCTGGCTATCACCCCCTGGCTCAGAACACCCTGGACAACATCGTCAAGTAACACCAGGGCCGCCCGCTTCGGCGGGCGGTCTTGTACTCTGGACTCGCCATGCGCACCTTGTTGCTACTTCTGTTGCTCACCGCCATGCCCAGCCGGGCCGCCGTGATCCTGCTGTACCACCATATCGCCACCGACACTCCCCCCAGCACCACCACCAGCCCCAGCGACTTTGAAAGCCACCTTAGCTACCTCAAGGACAACGGCTTTACCGTGGTGGACCTGGCCGATGTGGTACTCGAAGCCAAGGGACAAAAGACCCTGCCGGACAAGGCGGTGGCCATCACCTTCGATGACGGCTACCAAGACATTGCCGACAACGCCGCTCCCCTGCTGGCCCGTTTCGGCTACCCCTATACCCTGTTCGTCAACCCTGAACGGGTAGGCAGACCGGGCATGATGTCGGCCAACACCATGGCCGCCATGGTCGGCGCCACTGTGGCCAACCACACCGCCGGCCACGCCCATCTCACCACCCTGCCCCTGAAACTGGCCCGCCAGACCATTATCGACGGCCAGCTGCCGGGCAACCCCAAGTGGCTGGCCTGGCCCTATGGTGAATACAGCCCCGAACTGGAAGCCCTGGCGGCAGACATGGGCTATGTGGCCTTCGGCCAGCAGTCCGGCCCCTCGGGCCCCTACAGCAGCCTGACCGCCCTGCCCCGCTTCCCGGCCGCCGGTCCCTACGCCAACCTGGGTACCCTCAAGACCAAGCTGTTGAGCCTGCATATGCCCCTGGTCAGCTCCGACACCAGCATGGTCCAGGGCGACCGCTCGCCGGCCCTGACCCTGGAACTTAAGGACAGCGACCCCATGGCCAGCCGGTTTGCCTGTTATTTCCTGGGGCAAAGGGTGGCCATCGAGATGGACGGTACCCGCTTCAAGATACCTGCCATCGCCCTGCCCCCGGGCCGCTCCAGGCTTAACTGTACCGCCCCCAGCAAGACCAAGGCCGGGCGTTACTACTGGTGGTCACAGGCCTGGTTGTCGGGTCAGGGGCTCAAATGATGGACAAGCCGGCGCCTTTTGACCGCCTCAAGGCAGGACACAGGCTTTGTGCCCTGGACGATATCGCCGACCCGGGCAGCAAGGGCTTTGTCTTTGAAAGCCCAGGCGGTGAAATGCTGGGGATCTTCCTGGTACGCAAGGGCCAAGAGGTGTTTGGCTATGTTAACCGCTGCCCCCACATGGGCGTGCCCTTGAGCAGCCTCAAGGACCTGTTTCTGGCCTCCAACGGCCAAATCCTCTGCGACAAACACGGTGCCCTGTTCGAGGTTGAAAGCGGGCTCTGTACCGAGGGCCCCTGCCGCCACTATTACCTGCAGCCGGTGCCGGTGCAGCTGGTGGACGGCCAGGTACTGACCGCCTGACAACCAGCTCGCGATCAGCGGGCCGGTTGTTGGTGAAAGCGGCTGGCCAATAGCAAGGCCCAGGCCAGCAGCACCCAGGCCAGGGGGGCCAGGAACCAGCCATAACCCCAGGGGCTGCTTTCCCGCCAGAAGGCCACCCAGCCGGCAACGGCACAGGGCAAGGCCAAGGCCGGCGCCATCACCAGGGTCTTGTCGGCAAACCAGTTCACCCAGGGCGACACCACCCCCTGGCCCCTTCCATACAACATGAAGGCCGCCAGCAGGCAGAAACTGCCCAGGTAACTCAGGCCCCAGATCCAGAAGGTAACGCCCAGGGTCATGGCCATAGCCACCAAAGCTGGCCCCCATAGCAAAGCACCGCTGCCAACGGCAGTCCGTAGCGCCAGTTGGCGCCCGGGCGGCGCCCTTTGAAAAAGCCCAGCAACACCAGCACCAGGCAGAGCGGCATTACCAGCAGCCCGGAAAAGAGCAGTCCTTCCTGGAAGCGGGTCAAGGCCTGGCTGTTGCTGACCAGCACGGCGGCCAGCAGCCAAGCCAGGGCCAGCAGCAGTATCAGCAATACCGCCAGCACTTTGGCTGTCACGCGTTTAAAGGTGGTCATATTCGTCCCTGAACATGGAAATGGAGCCCCAACAAGCCACAGCACCGGGCCCTTGGCAAGAGCAGAACTGGTGGAAAAAGCATCTTTAGTCGATGTCAGGCCAGTAACAGTGGGGCAAAGGACCTAGGCAGGGGCTAACGGGATTTTGCGGGCCGTGACAGCCAGGCCACCATGGCGGTAACCCAGCGCCGGGGCAGCAGCCTCAGGCTTTGCACCAACAGCTTGTTGCCAAAGCCGGGAATGGCCAGGCGCCGGCCGTTCATCATGGCCCGGTAGCCCACTTCGGCAACCTGGCCCACTTCGGCCATAGCCAAGCGCTTGAAAAGGCCTGTGCCTTCCATACCGGCACCGGCTTGAAAGCCGGAACGGGTCGGCCCCGGGCACAGGGCGGTGACCATGACCCCTGTGCCTTTGAGATCTTCGGCCATGGCCTCAGACAGGGACAGCACATAGGCCTTGGAGGCGTAATAGACCGCCATGTACGGGCCGGGCTGGAAGGCGGCGGTGGAGGCCAGGTTGAGGATATGGCCATAGCCCTGGGCCAACATGGCCGGCAGGCAGAGCTTGCAAAGCCGGGTCAGGCTGCGGATGTTCAAATCCAGCAACCGCTGTTCGGCGTCCAGATCGGTGTCCTGGACCTTGCCATACAAACCGATGCCGGCATTGTTGACCAAGTAGCTGGGTACCAGGCCATCGAGGGCCGCAAATACCTGGTCGGCGCCGTCGGTCAGGGCCAGGTCGATGCACAGGGTTTTGACCTCTATGCCCCGCTCCCCGCGCCAGCGCTGGGCCAGGGCCTGGAGTTTGTCCTCAGATCGGGCCACCAGCACCAGGTTGATCCCGTCCCGGGCAAAGCAGGCGGCCAGGGCCTCCCCTATGCCGCTGCTGGCCCCGGTGACCAGGGCCCATTGTGCGTGGCTCATCAGCCCCTCCTCTTTGTGCGCTCCTTCTAGGCTAAACCGGGGGCGGCGAAGGGGCCATGAAAAAAGCGCCCCTTGGGGCGCTTTCGGTCACTGGGGACCTTGGCAACTCTCGTTGCTCTGGCAGTCCAGCCAACCGTCGTAATAGAAGCGGCAATCACGCACATTGGTCGGTTCCCCCGCTTCACAGCGATTCAGCTCCCGCAGCCACAGGTCGCATTCGCAATCACCGGGGATGCGGGCTATGGCCGGAGCCGCCAGCACCATGCCGATCAGGGTGCCACACAGGGTCGGTATCAGTTTGATTTTCATGACAAGAGTCCTTGATGTCTTGGTCTGGCACCGGCATACCGCCTCCCTTTACCGGTGCTGCTTCGACCCTAGCAAAGACACTGATGGTGAATAAACAACCTTTTGCCGACCTTGTGAATTGGATCTGCCAAGCACTCAGGCGGCCAGCCCTGCCACCACGACCAGCAACAGCAGGAATGACAAGGCGAAGGATAGGCAAAAGCCGCTGATGGCAAAGCCTTTGGGCCCCTTGTCCCGGATCAGGGCACCAATACCAAAACCCAGGCCGGCCAGGATCCCCAACACCCCCAGCAACGCCAGTACCCCGGCCAACAGCATGAAGGCCGACCCGACCAAAGCCAGGCTGGGGTCGTAGTTGACGGTGTAGGCGGTCATGGCGGTGACCCCCAGCAGACTCAGCAAAGCCAACAGGGCGCAGACAAAGGCGACCAGGCCCAGTTTGGAAGGGGGGTTAGTGGCATCCATAGCCTTGTTCCTCGGCAACGCAAAAGGGCGCCCATCTCACCAGGCCGAACCCCGCAGCGCAATGCCTTTTCAAAGCACTGGCACGGCGGTAGCCCCATGCCAGGTAAGGACTTACCGACAAAAGCCCTTTTCAAATGCCCAGGCCTGGGTAAGATGGACTGCCAGCCATCCAAAAGCACGCCCATGGAAAAGAAGATCCTGCTCACCCACTGCCCCGACGCCAAGGGCCTGATCGCCAAGATCACCAACATCTGTTACAAGCACCAGCTCAACATCACCCGCAACAACGAATTCGTCGACAGGGAAAACGGTCGCTTCTTCATGCGCACCGAGCTCAACGGTATCTTCAACGATGAAACCCTGCTGGCCGACCTGGACGACGCCCTGCCCCAGGGTGCCAAGCGCCGCCTGGTCAATGCCGGCCGTAAGAAGGTGGTGATCCTGGTCACCAAAGAGGCCCATGCCCTTGGGGACATCCTGATGAAGTGCTTCGAAGGGGCGCTGGATGTGGAGATCGCCGCCGTTATCGGCAATTACGACAACCTGGGCCAACTGGTGGGCAAGTTCGGCATTCCCTTCCACCATGTGCCCCACCAGGGCTTGAGCCGCCCGGAGCACGAAGCAGCCCTGACCGCAGCTATCGACAGCTATGGCCCGGACTACCTGGTATTGGCCAAGTTCATGCGCATTCTGACCCCGGACTTCGTGGCCCAGTATCCCCACCGCATCATCAATATCCACCACAGCTTCCTGCCGGCCTTTATCGGCGCCAACCCCTACCGCCAGGCCTTCGAGCGGGGGGTCAAGATGATCGGCGCCACCGCCCATTTCGTCACCGACGACCTGGATGAAGGCCCCATCATCGAGCAGGACGTGACCCACGTCAGCCATGTCTATTCCGCCACCGACATGGCCAAGGCCGGCCGCGACGTGGAAAAATCCGTACTGAGCCGGGCCCTGCAGCTGGTGCTGGACGAGAAGGTCTTCGTCTACGGCAACAAGACGGTGGTCTTCAAATAGCAAAAAGGCGCCAAAGGCGCCTTTTTCACTCGGCTACCGGCAATCTGCCGGCCAATGCCTGGAGGCTGTTGTGGCCACCCTTGCACACCAAGGCGTCGACTTTACCTTTGGCGGTTTCGATCACCAGGCCCTGTTCTGACTCGTCATCATAGAGCTGGTAGTGCACACCGTCGTCGTCGAAGCCAACGGCAACAGTGCCAGGTCTGAGCTGTTGGGCGCTGTAACTGGCCCCTTTTCCCAGCTTGATCCCCTCCAACAGCAGGTGCAGGCCACTGCCGTCCGGCAGGCCGCACAGGGTCATAACCCTGGGGCTGGAACAATTGAAGTAGTTGGTCTGGCCCTGGGGGCAGCCGTTGCCCATGGCGACCGCCTGGGTGCTGGCCAGCAACCCCAGGCCCAAAATGGCTGTGATGCGCATGGTGTTACCTTCCGATGGAGTAAAGCCTTGCCTCAAGCAGTAAGAGGATAGGCACAAATGGCCGGCTTTGTTGGGTAAATCGCCAATAAAAGGCGCAGATGCCGGCTCTATGCTGCAAGGGTGCCCCAGCCCATTGGATCTAACCACGGCATAATGCCAAGGCGGCGGTGCCAGCTTGCCAGGGGTGCGACAATATGTCGCATGGTGGTGACCGTCACCTTTGCGGACAATGCGCGGCATCTATCCTTTTTCGGCCCTCAATCCATGACATCCAAAGCCCTGCTCGGCCTGCTGCTGGCCGCCCCTACCCTGGCCGACGACGTGGAACACATCATCGTCACCAGCGAAGCCATGAACGAACCCGGGGTGGTGGTCACCGACCCCAAGCAGCCACGCCAACCCCTGCCCGCTCAGGACGGGGCCGATTACCTCAAGACCATTCCCGGCTTCAACCTGACCCGCAAAGGCGGCGCCAGCAGCGACCCCCTGTTCCGGGGCATGGGAGCCTCGCGCCTCAATATCCTCACCGACGGCCAGACCCTGCTGGGAGGTTGCCCCAATCGCATGGACCCCCCTACCGCCTACCTGTCTCCCCAAAGTTTTGACAGCATCAAGGTGATCAAGGGGCCGCAGAGCGTGCTCTATGGGCCGGCCGCCGCCACCGTGATCTTCGAGCGCAAGGACGAACGCCTCACAGGCCCAAGCCTGGAAGGCAATGTCAGCGCCACCGCCGCCCAATACGGCCGCCGGGAAGGGGCCATGGATCTCACCGCCGGCAACCAGGACGGCTTCGCCCGCCTGGCCGCCATCAAGACCCGCAGTGACAACTTCAAGGATGGAGACGGCAACAGGGTCAACAGCCATTACGACCGCTGGAGCACCGACCTGCAGCTGGGCTGGACCCCCAGCGACGACAGCCTGCTGATGCTGTCGGCGGGGCGCAGTGACGGTGAGGCCGCCTACGCCGACCGCATGATGGACGGCGCCAAGTATGACCGCACCAACCTGGGGCTGCGGCTGCGCCAGGACAACCTCAGCAGTTGGCTGACCCGCCTGGACGGCCAGCTCTATTACAACTATGTCGATCATGTGATGGACAACTACAGCCAGCGCAGCTTCACCCCCAGCATGATGATGCCCAACCCCAGCGTCGCCAACCCGGACAACCGCACCCGTGGCGGCCGGCTCCAGGCCGACCTGGCCCTGGGCAAAGGGCTGACCGCCAAGGCCGGTCTGGATGCACGCAGCGCCCAGCACCGCACCCGCTCCTCCATGAACCAGCCGATGATGCCCTACCAGGACAAGGACCGGATGGCCGACGGCCGCTTTGAACAATGGGGCCTGTTTGCCGAATTCAGCTATGACCTGGCCCAGGCCAGCAAACTGCATTGGGGAGCCCGCCTGGACCGCTGGCAAGCCAAGGACCAGCGCCAAACCCTGAGCCCAAGCATGATGGTGAGCCTGGCCAACCCCACCTATGGCCAGACCCGCCACGACAACCTGCCCAGCGGCTTTGTGCGGCTGGAGCAAGGCAGCAGTATTGGCACCTGGTACCTGGGCCTGGGTCACGCCGAGCGCTTTCCCGACTATTGGGAGATCATCGGTAACAGCCGCGCCAGCAGCGACTCGGCTTCGGCCTTCCATACCCAGGCGGAAAAGAACACCCAGTTGGACGGCGGCTGGATCCTGCGCCAGGGTGACCTGAACCTGAGCCTGTCGCTCTTCTTCAGCCGGGTGGACGACTTTATCCTCATCGAACGCCAGGCCATGGGCGCCGATCTGGTGCGCAACATCGACGCCGACAGCTACGGCGGCGAAGCCACCCTGGGCTATCAACTGACCCCAGCCTTCAAGGTCGAGTCCAGCCTGGCCTACAGCCGGGGCCGCAACAAGACAGACGACAGGGCCCTGGCCCAGCAGCCGCCCTTGGAGCTGCGTCTGTCCGGCCAATACCGCCTGGGGGATTGGAACCTGGGGGCCCTGTGGCGCCTGGTGGTCGACCAAAGCCGGGTGGCGGTGGGCCAAGGGAACGTCATCGGCCTGGACACCGGCCCTACCGCCGGCTTCGGCACCCTGTCCCTCAACGGCAGCTGGCAGCCCGACCCTCATTGGCAGCTGAGCTTCGGGGTCGACAACCTGTTGGACAAGCGCTATGCCGAACACCTGTCCCGCGCCGGCGCCGCCGTAGCCGGCTTCGAGCAGGCCGACAAGGTCAACGAACCAGGCCGCACCGCCTGGGTCAAGGCCGACTACCGCTTCTAAGGCGCCCCCCCTTCAAGGGCCGCACGGCATTGGGTATGCTGGGCGGCCCTTGTCTTATGAGCCTGGCCATGCTGAACGCCATCCACCACGCCGCCCTTATCTGCAGCGACTATGCCGCCTCCAAGGCCTTTTACACCCAGGTATTGGGGCTCAAGGTGCTGGCCGAGCACTACCGGGCCGAGCGGGACTCCTGGAAACTGGACCTGGCCCTGCCCGACGGCAGCCAGTTGGAGCTGTTCAGCTTCCCCGATGCCCCGCCCCGTCCCAGTTACCCCGAGGCCCAGGGCCTGCGCCACCTGGCATTTAGCGTGGACGATGTAGCCGAAGCCGTCGCCTGGCTGGCAACCAAGGGGGTGCAGTGCGAACCGGTGCGCACCGACCCCTACACGGGGCGCCAGTTCACATTTTTTGCCGACCCCGACGGCCTGCCCCTGGAACTCTATCAAGTGCCCTTGTCCTGAAAAAAGCCGCCAATTCAGGGGCTTTGGGGCCTTGCGCGCAAAAAACAAACAAAAAACTCACACAAACAGGGACATAGGCAAACTTTTGCAACACTTTGCCTCGTAGAAAGCTACGTTTTTTATCGGTATAACAATCAACTTATCCCTTAATTAAACGACTTTCCTATGAGCACCTCCGCTTCCCTTGACGCTGTTAAAGCTGAGGAATCCCAAAGCCGCCGCGCTTTCGTGGCCCTCTTCATGATCGAGATGTGGGAGCGCTTCGGCTTCTACGGCATGCAGATACTGATGGTGTTGTTTGCCATCGAGTACCTGGGCTTCAACGACGATCGCGCCAACCTCACCTGGGGCGCCTTTGCCGCCATGATCTACATCACCCCCGTTGCCGGTGGCTGGATCGGCGACAAGGTGCTGGGCGCCAGACGCACCACCATGCTCGGTGGCGTGGTGCTGGCCTTGGGCTACGGCCTGCTGGCGGTGCCCTGGGACCAGTTCATGGGGGAAAGCGGCCATAGCCTGGTGTTCTTCTCCATGGGGGTGATCGCCGTGGGTAACGGCCTGTTCAAGGCCAATCCCAACAACCTGGTGGCCAAGCTCTACGAAGGGGACGAGTCCAAGCTGGACGGCGCCTTCACCCTCTATTACATGTCCATCAATATCGGCGCCTTCCTGTCCCAGTGCATGACCCCCATCATCCGGGTGCACTACGGCTGGCACTGGGCCTTCCTGATCTGCGCCCTGGGCCTGGTGTTCGGCGTGGCCCAGTTCAAGGTGCAGAGCCGTTACCTGGCCCACGTGGGCTCGGCGCCCGACTTCAAACCCATGGACAAGCGCAAGCTGCTGGGCGTGCTGGGCGGCTCCCTGGTGGTGGCGGTGCTGATCGGCCTGGTGGTGCAAAGCACCCAGGTGGCCGAATGGGTGGTGAACCTGGCCAGCGTCGGCCTGGCGCTGTTTTTCCTGGTGCTGGTGGTCCGTGCCACCAGCGCCGAGCGGGCCGGCCTTATCGCTATGGTGATCCTGACCCTGCAGACCATCCTCTTTTTCATCTTCTACCAGCAGATGTCCACCTCCCTGACCCTGTTCGCCAAGAACAACGTGGAGCTGCAATTTTTGGGCTACAGCATCCCCCCCGAGCAGTTCCAAGTGCTCAATCCCTTCTGGATAGCGGTGATGAGCCCGGTACTGGCCTGGCTGTACGCCTCTTTGGGCAAGAAGGACAAAGACCCGTCCCTGGCTGGCAAATACGCCTGGGGCTTCGTGCTGCTGGCCATCGGCTTCTTCCTCTACGCCGTGTCCGGCAATTTCGCCAATGCCCTTGGCCTGGTGTCGCCCCAATGGATGCTGTGGGGTTACATGTTCCAGTCAGTGGGTGAACTGCTGATCTCCGGCCTGGGTCTGGGCATGGTGGCCCGTTACGTGGCCCCTGGCCTGCGCGGCCTGATGATGGGTGCCTGGCTGTTGGCCACTGGCCTGTCCCAGTACCTGGGCAGCGTGGTGGCCAACTTCGCCAGCGTGCCGGAAAACATCACCAGCCCACTGCAGACCCTGCCCCTTTATACCGGCCTCTTTATGAAGCTGGGCTGGGTCGCCCTGGCCGGCGCCTTGGTGGCCATAGTGCTGGTGCCTTACCTCAAGCGCCTGGACCGCCGCAGCAAGGAAGCCGCCGCCCTGTGGGCCAAACAATAAGGCTTTAAACACCCATAAAAAAACGCGCCATCAGGCGCGTTTTTTATTGCCAGGGCTTAAAGGTCGGCATGGGGGCCGAAGGCCTCGTAGTGGATGCGCCCTTCGGCTACTCCCAGGCCCAGCAACTGGCCTTTGATCGCCGCCATAAAGGGAATGGGGCCACACAGGTAGAAGTGGCCATCCCCCAGGGGCAGCTGGCTGCGAAGGGGCGCCAAATCCATCAACCCCTGCTGGTCGTTGTACCAGCTATGCAGGGTTAGCCACGGGTTCTCGGCCAGCTCTTCCTGGCGGCCTTTGAAGCTATGCTGGGCGGCGGTCTCACAGGCATGCAGGAACTGCACTGGCCGTCCGGGCTGCTGGGCACAGAGGCTTTCAAGCATGCTCATCATGGGGGTCAGGCCAACACCGCCGGAGACCAGCACCACAGGCCACTGGCTTTGGGTATCCAGGAAGAAGTCCCCGGCCGGGGGGATCAGGGCCACCTGGGCTCCTGGCGCCAGCTCATCGTGGAGGTAGCGGGACACCAGCCCCTGGTCTTCCCGCTTTACGCTGATGCGATAGTCCTTGCCGTTGGGGGCGGCAGACAGGCTGTATTGGCGGATTTCCTGGTAGTCCCCCTGGCTGGGCTTGACCTTGATACCTATGTACTGGCCCGGCAGGAAGTCCATGACGGGACCACCGTCCAGCGGCTCGAAGTAGAAGCTGGTGACCTTCTCGGACTCCGGCTCCTTGCGGGCAAGACGAAAAGCCCTCTCCCCGGCCCAGCCCCCCTGTTCCCTTTCATGCAAGGCGTAAAGGGTGCCTTCCCGGTCGATGAAGATCCCGGCCAGGAACTGATAGGCCTGGGCCCAGGCGGCGGAGGTGGCGGCGTCGAAGGTGTCAGGGGCCAGTTCCTGCAGGGTGGCCAGCAGATGCTCGCCGACGATGGCGTAATGCTCGGGCCTGACCAGGAAGCTGGTGTGTTTCTGGGCGATACGTTCCACGGCGGCGGCCAGCATTTCAGGGGTCTCGATATGCTGGGCGTAGGTGGCGACGGCCGCAAACAGGGCCGCCGGCTGGCGCCCCGATTTTTGGTGGCTGAGGTTGAAGATGTCCTTGAGCTCGGGATTGTGGGCGAACATGCGCTGGTAGAAATGCTCGGTGACGGCGGTGCCGGCATTGGCCAGTACCGGCAGAGTGGCTTTGACGAGGGAGATGGTTTCGGCACTCAGCATGATTTACTCCTTGGGATAATACTGAGTACGACTTATCAAGGCTTGTGCCAATTATTTTTCACTTATTTATCAGTGCCATATAAAAACAACCTTGCTGAAAGAGTCATAATGACACACCCTACAACCGGGTAATATAACTCGCTTAGTGTCATATTGACTCCATGAACGAAATCAATCAAAGCCTGCTGCTTGGCATCGCCCTGGACCTGGCCTCAAGCCTGGCCAACGACGACCGCTTCGACCGGCTGCTGACCGCCCTGAGAAAAGCCATTCCCTGTGACGCCGTGGCGTTGTTGGCCTACCGCCCGCCCCTGGCAGTCCCCCTGGCTATCCAAGGCCTGAGCCCCGATACCAAGGGACGGCGTTTTGCCCTGGCCGAACATCCCCGCTTCCAGGCCCTGGCCGACGCCGGCCAGCCGGTGCGTTTTCCCGCCGACAGCACCCTGCCGGACCCCTACGACGGCTTATTGCTGGCTGACGACAGTGACCTGCCTATCCACGCCTGTATGGGGCTGCCCCTATACAGCGACCAGCAACTGCTGGGATTCCTGACCTTCGACAGCCTGGTGCCGGGGATCTTTGACAGCATCAGCGAGCGAACCCTGGCGGTGGTCTCGGCCCTGGCCGCCGCCACCCTCAAGGCCGCCATGCAGCTTGAGCACCTGGAGCAGCAGGCCCAGCACAACGAGCAGGTGATGCAGGAGCTGGCCAGCGAAGCCCTGGGCCGGGACGGCAGCAGCCTGCTGGGGGACAGCGAGCCCATGGTGCGCCTCAAGCAGGAGTTGGCCCTGGTGGCGCCGTCGGATTTTACGGTGCTGGTGCAGGGAGAGACGGGGGTGGGCAAGGAACTGGTGGCCCGCACCCTGCACGCCCAGTCCCTGCGCCGCCAGGCACCGCTGGTGCATTTGAACTGCGCGGCCCTGCCAGAACAACTGATTGAAAGCGAGCTGTTCGGCCATACCAAGGGCGCCTTTACCGGCGCCGACAGCGCCAGGCCGGGGAAATTCTTGCTGGCCGACGGCGGCACCCTGTTTCTGGACGAGGTAGGTGAGCTGTCTCCTGCCACCCAAAGCAAGCTGCTAAGGGCCCTGCAGAGCGGCGAGATCCAGCCGGTGGGCCAAGACCAGGTGCGCCAGGTGCAAGTCAGGGTCATTGCTGCCACCAACCGCGATCTC
The DNA here is from genome assembly GCF_000299915.1 of Gallaecimonas xiamenensis 3-C-1. Taxonomy (NCBI): domain Bacteria; kingdom Pseudomonadati; phylum Pseudomonadota; class Gammaproteobacteria; order Enterobacterales; family Gallaecimonadaceae; genus Gallaecimonas; species Gallaecimonas xiamenensis. Next base: position 110,041 of record NZ_AMRI01000002.1, on the reverse strand, counting down.
AAGCAGGAAGTGGCAGCCGGGCGCTTTCGCGCCGATCTCTACCATCGCCTGAGCGTCTATCCCATCAGGGTGCCGCCCCTGCGGGAGAGGGGCAGCGACGTGCTGCTGTTGGCCGGCTTTTTCCTGGAAAACACCCGCCGCAAACTGGGCTTGGCGCAGCTGAAGCTGGCTACCGCCACCCAGACCCTGCTGCAAGGATACGATTGGCCCGGCAATGTGCGGGAGCTGGAACATTGCATCAGCCGGGCGGCGTTAAAAGCGGTGCGGGAACAGGGGCGCCAGGGATTTGTTACCCTGACCCCTGAGCACTGCGGTTTGGCAGCGATGGCGCAAACAACGCCAAGGCCCCAGGCTCAGGTGCAGGCCAGCCCTGTCACCGATCTACGCCAGGCGGTGGACCAGTACCAACGGCAGCTGATCAGCCAGGCCCTGGCCGCCCAGGACCACAGCTGGGCAGGGGCTGCCCGCCAGTTGGGCATGGACAGGGCCAACCTGCAACGGCTGGCCAAACGGCTGGGGATAAGGTTGGAAAAGCGCCTGGGTTGATCAACCCCAGGCGCCGGCGATAATGGCGAATTCTTCCGCCATCTTCTTGGTGTCCACCACCGGCAGGTGGCCGGGTTCTGGCTTGAACATGGCCTCAATAAAGCCCTTGGGATTGACCAGTACTATGGCCGAGGAATGGCTGACATCCCCGTGCTTGTCGTACTGGTACATCAGCCCCAATTGCCGGCTCAAGGGGAAGAGTTCGGCCTGGTCGGCACGCACGGCGATAAACTGGGGCCCGAAGAAACCGATGTATTCCTTGAGCCGGGCCTGGGTGTCGCGCTCAGGGTCGGCGCTGAGAAAAACCACCTGAACCGGCGCCTTGGCGGCGTCGGACAGGGCTGGGTATATGGCGGACAGCCGGCTTAAGGTGGCGGGGCAGATGTCGGGGCAATGGGTAAAGCCCATGAACACCAGGCTCCATTTACCCTTGAGGTTGGCTTCGGTAAAGGCCTGGCCCTCCTGGTCGGTGAGGCTGAAGGCACTCAAGGGTTTGGGGTCCTTATACCAGAGGGCATCCAATACCGGCGGCGTCTTGAACCAGAAAAACAGCCCCAATCCCGCACATAACAACAGGGCCCCTACCAGGCTCCAAACCGCTTTGGCTTTCATCCAGCCACTCCGTGGTCAATCAGTAACACCATGAACAATAACATGAGTTGCCAGATACTGACCTTGAAGGTTGTCATGGCCTGCCCTGGGTCCTTGCCGAATTTCAGGCGAGCGGCATGCCAGATAAACCAGCCGCACAGCCCCAGGGCGCCGAACAGATACAAAAGGCCGCTAAGGCCGGTAAGAAAGGGCAGCACCGACACCGCCAGCAGCAGCAGGCTGTAGAGCAAAACGCAGGTCTTGGTGAAGGCAATACCGTGGGTCACCGGCAGCATGGGAATACCGGCCTTGGCGTAGTCGTCGCGGCGGGCTATGGCCAGGGCCCAGAAATGGGGTGGGGTCCAGGTGAAGATGATCATCACCAGCAACCAGGCATCCCCGTGCAGGCTGCCGGTGACCGCCGTCCAACCCAGCAAGGGCGGCGCGGCGCCGGCCAGGCCACCGATAACGATGTTCTGGGGCGTGGCCCTTTTCAAGAACAGGGTGTAGACCACGGCGTAGCCGAGCATGGCAGCCAGGGTAAGCAGCGCCGTCAACAGGTTGACCCACAGCAACAACTGCGCCAGGCCAAGGCTGCCCAGCAGAGCGGCAAAGGCCAGGGCACCGGCGGTACTGACCCTGCCCCTGGCCACCGGTCTCATGTAGGTGCGGGCCATCTTAAGGTCGATACGCCGGTCCAGCACGTGGTTGATGGCGGCCGCCGAAGCCGATACCAATCCTATGCCCCCCAGACCATGAACCACCACCGCCAGGGGCGGCCAGCCCGGACTGGCCAGCACCATACCCACCAGAGCAGTGAGCAGCAGCAGGGCCACTACCCTGGGTTTGGTCAGCTCCAGATAGTCCCGGAAGGCGACAGGCCCGCGCAGGGCAAGGCTAAGGCTCTTCATGCTTTTCGCCACAGGCCGTAGTTGACGGTAACCAGGCTCAACAGCAGCAGCACCGCCACCAGGTTATGGGCCAGGGCCACCGGCAGGGGCAGCATCAGCACCACATTGGCCACCCCCAGCCCCACCTGGGCCAGCACCAGGACAAAGAGCAGCCAGCCCAGCTGCCGAAAGCGCCCCGACAGGCCATGACGTAGCAGCAGTACCGCCAGGGCACTGACCAGCAGCGCCGTCACCAGGGCCCCCAGCCTGTGGGTCACATGTATGGTCATGCGTGCTTCGTAACCCAGCACGCCGTACTGGTAGTTTTCCGCCGGGGGTGACACCAGGTTGAAGGCATCCTCCGGGTGCAGCCTGGTCCACCACTGGCCTTCACAGAAGGGCAGCTGGGTACAAGCCAGGGCGGCGTAGTTGCTGGATGTCCAACCTCCCAGGGCGATCTGCACCACCAGCACCACCAGCACCAGGCCGGCAAAATGGCGGTAATGCCTGAGCCGTACCTCCCCCCCAGGCACCCGCCAGCCCGACAGGCGCAGCCCCATCAGCCACAACAGGGCCAGGGTGCAAAAGCCCCCCAGCAGATGGCCCATTACGATGGCCGGGCGCAGGCTCATGGTCACTGTCCACATCCCCAGCAACGCCTGGAACACCACCAGGGACAGCAGGGCCAGGGCCAACCCCCTTTCCCTGGCCCTGTACCAGCAGGCCAGGGAGAACAGGGCGAAGATACAGAGCCCCAAGATCCCGGCGAAATAACGGTGGATCATCTCGTTCCAGGCCTTATGGGGCTCTACCGGCACCCCGGGGAAACTGGCTTCGGCCTTGGCCAGGTGATGATCGGTGGAGGGCACCGTCAGATGGCCGTAGCAACCGGGCCAGTCTGGGCAACCCAGACCGGCGTCGGTAAGGCGGGTGTAGGCTCCCAGCCCTATCACCACCAGGGCCAGCAATACCGCGATCCAGGTCAGTATCTTCATGGCGCTTCATCCTATCTGTGACTGCTTGAGCAGTTTCTTGAGGTCGGTGAGCATATCCTTGCCCAGCCGCAGGCTCTGCTGGCGGTCCTGCACCGGCAAGTAGCGCAGCATCACAAAGCCCCTGGGATCGGCGATATAGAGCTGGCCGGGTTGCAGCGGCGCCGTGGCCGCCCCCCCCTTGAAGGCAAGGCCGGGGTAATCGGTGACCTGGGTTGGGGCCTTGCCCAGCACCAGGGGTTGGACCCTGTCCATCTCCTTACCCAAGGCCAGATGGGTCTGGCCCAGTATGTAGAGGCTTTCCTGGCAGGCGGCCTGGCAGCTTGCCGGCATCACATAGACCAGGCGCCAGAGATGGTCGTCCTCGAACAGGGCCTGGGCCGACAGGGGCGGGTTGATAAGCTCACCTTTGTTGACGGTGGCCCCGCCCTTGAGCCAGCCAGCCATAAAAGCCACCTGGGCCAGCACTATGGGCAGGATGAAAAGGGCCAGGAAGACCAGCAGCAGCCGGTGTTGACGACTCATTGGGACCTCCGTTGGGTGCGCAACCAGAATCCGAACAGCACTACCAGGGCCAGGGCCAGGCTGGCCCACTGCAGGGCATAGGCGCGGTGTTTTTCAGGGGGCATGACCAGGACTGGCCAGTGGGGCACCAGGCCATCACTGCCCTGGCGAGGATTGAGTATGGCTGGCAGCAAAGCCAGCCCGGTGACCTGGCGTAAAGGAGCCAGTTCCAGGCCTTGGACCCGCCAACTTTGGCCAAGGGCTTCAGGGACGTTGTCGGCCAGGGCCAGAGTCGGGGTGGGTACCCTTAATTCTCCATCTAGGCGAACCTTACCCCTGGCCAGGGGTAAGTGCGGCAACTGGTCGCGCCGGGCCGGCGCCGCCAGCCAGCCCCGGTTGACCAGCAACGGCCCCTTGGCGGTGGCCAGCCCTTGCAGCAGGTCGTAGCCCACTTGGCCGTCCAGGGTGCGGTTGTCCCAAAGTACGGCGGTAGGCAGCCATTCACCCACCACCTGCACCGGCCAGTCGTTGGGGTCGCCCTTGGCCAGGGCTTGTGCCAGGCTCAGGGTCGGCCGGGCAGCCAGGTCGGCCAGCCGAGCCGTCTTTTCCTCGGCTCGCTGCCATTGCCAGAACGCCAACTTGCACAATAGTGCCAGCAGGCCTAGCGTGATTAGCCATGGCACAACCAATTTCACCGCACCCCCATGCTTGTCAAAATCCTTATCGTTGCCCTGCTTTTGTATGTGGTGCTTAGCCTGTTTCGGGCCCTGTTCGCCATGCTGCGCCAGGGTGAGCAGGGCCAGATGACCCGCTTTTTGGGCCGCCGCCTGCTGATCTCCATCCTGGTCTTGGGGCTGGTGGTTGTACTTATCGCCACCGGCGTTATCCAGCCCCATTCCACCCCGCACTAGAGCACGTAGACGAACACGAACAGGCAGAGCCAGACCACGTCCACGAAGTGCCAATACCAGCTGGCCGCCATAAAGCCGAAATGCTTGTGGGGGCTGAAATGCCCCTTGAGAATGCGCAGCCACATCACCAGCAGCATCAGGGTGCCCAGGGTGACGTGCATGCCGTGGAAGCCGGTCAGCATGAAAAAGGTGTTGCCGTAGATGCCGGCGTGCAGGGTCAGGCCCATTTCGGTGTAGGCGTGGATGTACTCTTCGGCCTGCAGGAACAGGAACGCGGCTCCCAGCAGGATGGTCAACCCCAGCCAGGCTTTAAGGGGACCACGTTTACCCTTTTCCAGGCTCAGGTGCGCCAGGTGCACCGTCACCGAGGAGCTGAGCAGTATGATGGTGTTGTACAGGGGCAGCCCCTGCCAGGGCATGATCTCGGTTTCCTTACCACCGGGGGTGGCGGCCACAGGCCAAGTGCCGGCGAAGTCCGGCCACAACAGTTCATGGGTGAAGATGTTGTTGGACTCGCCCCCCAGCCAGGGCACGGCAAAGATGCGGGCATAGAACAGGGCGCCGAAGAAGGCCCCGAAAAACATCACTTCCGAGAAGATGAACCAGCTCATGCCCTGACGGAAAGACCTGTCCATCTGCGCCGAGTAGAGCCCTTTCATGGATTCATGGATAACGGTGCCGAACCAGCCAAAACACATCAGCACTATGGTGGTCAGCCCCGCCAACAACAGCCAGCCGCCGAAGCCTTCCTTGCCCTGGGTAACTTCCGGCACGTAGTGGCCGGCACCAAAGGCGATCATAAAGAGCCCCAGGGCGCCCACTATGGGCCAGATGGAGCTGGTGGGAACATAGTAATGCTCGTGTTGGTTCATGAGTTCTCCCTCGCACTGAGGTTGTAGAGGGTGTAGGAGAGGGTCAGGGTCTGGATCTCAGGCGGCAGCTCAGGGTCCAGGAAGAACAGCAGCCCCATCTGGGTGTCCTGCTTGGCCGCCAGGGGTTGGCGGTTAAAGCAGAAACATTCAATTTTGTGAAAGTATTTGGCCCCTAGCCCCGGCGCCACCGAGGGGATGGCCTGGGCCACGATTTCGTGGTTGGCCAGGTTCTTGGCGTAGAACTGCACCGTCTTGCGCTCGCCGGGATGCACCTCGACCCGGGTCACTTCCGGCTTGAACTCCCAAGGCAGGTCACCGCTGATGTAGGCAACAAACTCGACGGTGATCACCCGGCTGTCGTCTTCCATGTCCAGGCTGGGGGCCGCCACGGCGCCCCCGGTTTTGCCGTTGATGCCGGTCACCTGGCAAAAAACGTCATAGAGGGGCACCAGGGCAAAGGCAAAGCCGAACATCAGCGCCACCCCCAACAGCAGCTTCTTGACCAACCTGCTGTTGGCGTCGCCGGCCATCACTTGATCTCCGGTGGGGTGGTGAAGCTGTGATAGGGAGCCGGGCTTGGCAGGGTCCACTCCAGCCCTTCGGTGCCTTCCCAGACATGGTCACTGGCCGGCTTACCGCCCTTGATGCACTTGATCACCACCCACAGGAAGATGAGCTGGCTCAGGCCAAAGGCAAAGCCGCCGATGGACACTATCTTGTTGAGGTCGGCAAATTGTAGGGCGTAGTCGGGGATCCGTCTCGGCATACCGGCCAGCCCCAGAAAGTGCATGGGGAAGAACAGCACGTTCACCGAAACCAGCGAGCACCAGAAGTGCAGCTTGGCCAGGCCTTCGTCGAACATGTGCCCGGTCCACTTGGGTAGCCAGTAGTAGGCGGCGGCCATGATCGAGAAGATGGCCCCCGTCACCAGTACATAGTGGAAGTGGGCCACCACAAAGTAGGTGTCGTGATATTGGAAGTCCGCCGGGGGGATGGCCAGCATCAGCCCGGAAAAGCCCCCTATGGTGAACAACACCACGAAGGCCAGGGCAAACAGCATGGGCACTTCGAAACTGATGGACCCCTTCCAGAGGGTGGCCACCCAGTTGAACACCTTCACCCCGGTGGGCACCGCGATCAGCATGGTGCAGTACATGAAGAACAGCTCGCCAAACAGCGGCATGCCGGTGGTGAACATATGGTGGGCCCAGACCACGAAGCTCAAGCCGGCAATACTGGCGGTGGCATAGACCATGGACGAATAGCCGAACAGCTTCTTGCGGGCGAAGGTAGGCAGGATGGCGCTGATGATGCCGAAACTCGGCAAGATCATGATGTACACCTCGGGGTGCCCGAAGAACCAGAAGATGTGCTGGAACATCACCGGATCGCCGCCACCGGCGGCATTGAAAAAGTCGGTGCCGAAGTATTTGTCGGTGAGCACCATGGTCACGGCCCCCGCCAGCACCGGCATCACCGCGATCAGCAGGAAGGCGGTGATAAGCCAGGTCCAGACAAAGAGCGGCAGCTTCATCCAGGTCATGCCGGGGGCACGGAGGTTGAAGATGGTCACTATGACGTTGATGGCCCCCATGATGGAGCTGATCCCCATGATGTGGACCGAAAATACAAACAGCGCCGTGGAATCAGACGAATAGGTGGTGGACAAAGGGGCATAGAAGGTCCAGCCGAAAGCCGGGCCACCGCCGTCCATAAAGAGGCTGGACAGCAAGATGGTGAAGGCGAAAGGCAGGATCCAGAAGCTCCAGTTGTTCATGCGCGGCAGCGCCATGTCCGGCGCGCCGATCATCATGGGGATCATCCAGTTGGCAAGGCCCACGAAGGCCGGCATTACCGCACCGAACACCATGATAAGGCCGTGCACCGTGGTCATCTGGTTGAAAAACTGTGGCTCCACCAGTTGCAGCCCTGGCTGGAACAGCTCGGCGCGGATCACCATGGCCATGGAACCGCCGATCAGGAACATGATGAAACTGAACCAGAGGTAGAGACTGCCGATGTCCTTGTGGTTGGTGGTGGTTACCCAGCGCATCAGCCCCTTGGCCGGGCCATGGTGGGCATGTTCGTCATGATGCTCGCTGGCGCCTACGCCCCCTTGAGCATCCATTTCTCTGCTGACCTGCATGCGTGCCTCCTACTGAGCGGTGCCCTGGATAAAGTGATGGAGATCGGCGGCCTGGACGGCGTCGCCGGTGTCGTTGCCCCAGGCATTGCGTTCATAGGTGATGATGGCGGCCAACTCAGACAGGCTGAGCTGTTTGCCGAAGGCCTGCATGGCGGTGCCGCTCTTGCCGTTGATAACGATATCTAGATGGCCGTTGAGATCGCCCAGTGCGATGGCGCTGCCCTTGAGGGCGGGAATGGCCCCCGGCAGCCCTGCCCCATTGGGTTGGTGGCACATGGCACAGTGGCCGTTGTAGAGCTGCTCGCCCTGGGCCATTAGCTCGTCCATGGACCTGTTCATGGCCAGCAGCTTGTCTTCCTCGGCTTTCTTCTCGGCGATGCGAACCTGTTCGCCGGCCAGCCACTGGTCAAAATCCCCAGGGGTCTTGGCAATCACCACTATGGGCATAAAGCCGTGGTCTTTGCCGCACAGCTCGGCACATTGGCCACGGTAGATACCGGGTTCCTTGATACGGGTCTGCACCTGGTTGATAAAGCCTGGGTTGGCGTCTTTCTTGACGGCAAAGGCCGGCAGCCACCAGGAGTGGATCACGTCTTCTGAGGTGATGACGAAGCGGATATTGCGGTCGGTGGGCAGAACCAGGGGCCTGTCCACCTCCAGCAGGTAGTTGTCACCCTTTTGCAGGCGGTTGGCTATCTGATCCCTGGGGGTAGCCAGCAGGGAATAAAACCCCACATCCGTACCCAGGTACTGGTAATGCCATTTCCATTGGGAGCCGGTGATCTGCACTGTCAGGTCGGCCTTGCCGGCACCGTCATCGTCACCGCTGACCAGGGCCTGGGTGGCAGGCACCGCCATGGCGATCAAGATGATGAAGGGGATCAGGGTCCAGAGGATCTCCACCTTGGTGGACTCGTGGAAGTCGGCAGCCTGGGCCCCTTTGGACTTACGATGGCGGATCAGGCTGTAGAACATGACGCCAAACACCAGGACGCCAATGGCACAGCAGATATAGAAAATGGTCATGTGCAGGCCGTAGACCTGCTGGCTGAATTCGGTAACCCCTTCGGTCATGTTGTAGCCGTCGGCCCTGGCTCCCAACGCCAGGCAGCCGCAGGCCAGCGCCAACAAGCCGCCGACACGGTGATTGCTGCTCACGTGCATCTCCTCCGTCCATTTGCGTACCGCAAACGTCTGGAAAAGAGCCTTGCACAGTACCGCCAAGCTCTATGAAAGCTCTCCCCCGCCAACCCGCATCGACCACAAGAATACGGCTTTGCTTTCTGGATGCAGGGTGTGCCTGTAATCGATTCTTATCCGGCACGACTTTCTGTTGTTCTGCTTAAGACTTAATCAATATCCGGCACTTAGTCCAGTAACTCGAACAGATAAATAGCAAAAGGCCGCGAACTCGGACCAGCTCGCGGCCTTATGGCTAAGTTGTTTTTTGAAAAGGAAATTTAGAAGCTGCCGCTGCGAATAACGCCTACCGCCAAGCCCTCGATGGTGACCGGGGTTTCCCGCAGATCCACCAAAATATCCTCAAAGTCGTCGTTTTCGGCGATCAGCCGTAATTGGTGCCCTGACTGCTCCAGTCGTTTGACCGTCACCTCGTCCTCCACCCGGGCTACCACCACCTGGCCGTTGCGGGCCTGGGTGGTCTTGTGCACGGCCAGCAGGTCGCCGTCCATGATGCCGATCTTCTTCATGCTTTCCCCTTTGACCCGCAGCAAGAAATCGGCCCTGGGGTGGAAAAAGTCAGGATCCAGCTGGAAGTGGGACTCGATATGCTGGGTAGCCAAAATGGGTTCACCGGCAGCCACCTGGCCGATAAGGGGCAGGCCGCTTTCATCGTTGGCGCTTTCGTCTTCCAGCAGGCGGATGCCCCTGGAGGTGCCCGCCAGTATCTCTATTACCCCTTTCTTGGCCAGGGCCTTGAGATGCTCTTCGGCGGCGTTGGCCGACTTGAACCCCAGCTGCTGGGCGATCTCGGCCCGGGTCGGCGGCATGCCGCTGGCCGAAATACGGTCACGGATCAGCTCCAGGATTTGCTGTTGGCGCGGGGTAAGCGGACGCATGGGCACTCTCAACTGGTTTTATTTACAGTAACTGTCAGTATATCCAGTTCTTTGCAGATCGCAAGGCGCCTGGGCTACAGCCGTCACCACCCACAGGACCAGGACAATAATCCCCAGAGTTATCCACAGTTGGCCAGGATCTTTTCCAGGCCGTTGGCCAGGGCGGCCCTGTTATGGCGGTAAAAGATCTGCGATGACGCCAAGCTGACCTCCAGGCGCCTAACTCCCGGCGGTAACCCCTGCCAATCCAGGCCTGGCGGGCTCAGTACCCAGTCTACCGGCCTAAACCCCAAGCGCTGCTGCAGCCAGGCCAGGCGCCCACCGGCGCTGAGGGTGCGCACCGGGCTCTGCTCGGTACCGAGGTTTTCTACCCACACCTTCAGGGCCCGGCTTTGGCGAAAGGCATCGGCCAGGTCCGGCAGCAACAGGGGTGGCAGCACCGAGGTGAGGAAACTGCCCGGCCCCAGTACCAGCAGATCGGCTTCGCGTACGGCGTCCAGGGCCTCACGGGTGGCCGGCACCATGGGCGAGAGAGTCAACTCCCTGGGCATAGCTGCCAGGGCGTCCACGTGCACTTCCCCCAGGTGGGTTTCACCATTGGCGGCCACCGCCAACAGGTCGGCGGGTTGCTCGGTCATGGGCAGCAACTCGCATTTTACCCGCATCACTTGGCGCACCAGGTTAATGGCTTCGAGGGGGCGCACGCACAGATCGTCCAGGGCCAGCAGAATGAGGTTGCCCAGGTTGTGGCCGTTAAGCTCCCCCTCCCCTTCGAAGCGGTACTCGAAAAGGCGGCTGCCGGTGGAGGGCTGGGTGACCAACTGGTTGATACAGTTGCGCACATCCCCCCAGGCGATGCAGCTGTGGCTGCTGCGCAAGCGGCCGGTGGAGCCACCGTTGTCGGTGGTGGTGACAATGCCGGTAAGGCGGGGGCCGAGGAAACTCAGGGCCGACAGCATGCGGCCCAGGCCATGGCCGCCCCCCAGGGCCACGACCCGCTCCAGGGCCGACAAGTGGGGGCGGTAGACGGTGTCTGACATCTAAAGATCCACCTGGGACAGTTGCGCTAAGGTTAACGCGCAGGAAAAGACTTTGACAAAGACTTCTGTTAACCTAGCCGGCCGGCTAACTTCCACCGGGAATCACATCTGTGCTGCCGAGTTTTCTGCTCAAGGCCCTTAAATGGCCTGTTTCACTGACCGTTAAAAGCAAGCTGGTCCCGCAAGATCCCCTCAAGGAGCTGCGGATAGACCCGGCCAAGCCCATAGTCTATGCCTTCAAGACCGCCTCAGCCTCTGACGTGCTGGCGGTGCGCCGGGCCTGCTTTGCCCTGGGTCTACCGGACCCCACAGAGCCTCTGCGCCTCAACGGCCAGAGCCTGCCTCGCAGCCTGTTCCTGGACAAACCCGTGGCCTTGCTGACCCGCCGCCGTCGCCACGGTAACTTCCGGGACGACATCACCAGGCTGCTGTCGGTGCTGCGGGACAACAAGGACCAGGATATCCAGCTGCTGCCGGTATCCCTGTTCTGGGGCCGCCAGCCGGGCCATGAGAACCCGTCCCTGCTGGGGTCCATGCTGTCGGACTACGACTCCCCGTCCTGGCTGCGCAAAATGGTGGTAGTGGCCCTGTACGGCCGCGACAACTTTATCCGCTTTGCCCGCCCGGTATCCCTGCGTAACCTGCTGGACGACAGGGTCACCAGCGACGACGGCCTGGCCCACAAGCTGGCTCGGGTGGCCCGGGTGCATTTTTCCCGTCAGCGCCTGGTGATGACAGGGCCACGGCTGCCCGACCGGGAAAGCATGCTGGCCGCCCTGCTCAAGACCGACCCCATGCGCAGCGCCATCGAAGACGAGGCAAGGACCCGCAAGGAAGCCTATGCCCAAGCCGAGAAGCGCGCCGCTCAGTACCTGGACGAGATCGCCGCCAAGTTCTCACCGGGCTTCGTGCGCATGCTCGACCGGCTGCTGACCTGGATCTGGAACCGTATCTACAACGGCATCCAGGTCACCAACGCCGAAGTGGTGCGCCAACTGGCCCATGACGGCCACGAGATCGTCTACGTACCCTGCCACCGCTCCCACATGGACTACCTGCTGCTGTCCTACGTGATCTACCAGCAAGGCATGGTGCCGCCCCACATCGCTGCCGGCGTCAACCTCAACTTCTTCCCGGCCGGGCCCATGTTCCGCCGGGGCGGGGCTTTCTTTATCCGCCGTAGCTTCAAGGGCAACAAGCTCTATTCCACCGTGTTTAGGGAATACCTCTACAGCCTCTTCCAAAAAGGCTATTCGGTGAAATACTTCACCGAAGGGGGCCGTTCCCGCACCGGCCGCCTGCTGCCTCCCAAGACCGGCATGCTGGCCATGACGGTGCAAAGCCTGCTGCGCTCCAGCGAACGTCCCATCACCTTGGTGCCGGTCTACATCGGCTATGAACACGTGATGGAAGTGGGGTCCTACCTCAAGGAGCTGCGCGGCAATTCCAAGGAGAAGGAGTCCGGCTGGCAGGCCTTCAAGTCCTCCATCCAGGCCTTGCGCCAGGATTTCGGCCAGGGCTATGTCAACTTCGGCCAACCCATTCCCCTGGGCCAGTACCTGTCGGAAACCGTGCCCAACTGGCGCCAGTCCACCGACAACCCCGACGCCAAGCCCAGCTGGCTGACCCCCCTGGTCAACCGTCTGGGGGACGAGGTGCTGACCCGCATCAACGATGCCGCTGCCCTAAACGGCGTAACCCTCACCGCCCTGTCACTGTTGTGCGCCGAGCGCCGAGCCCTGTCACGGGAAGTGCTGGAAAGCCAGTTGGACCTGCTGCTGATCCTGGCCAAGGAGGCGCCCTACTCCGCCCAGATGACGGTACCGGAGCAAAACGGCAAAGCGCTGTTGGCCCAGACCCTCAACAGCGACAAGTTCCTGGTCAGCCAGGACGGCCTGGGGGATCTGGTGAGCCTGGACGAAACCCAGGCCATCGCCATGACCTACTACCGCAACAACATTCTGCACCTGTACATGCTGCCGTCCCTGGTAGCGCGAATGCTGCTGGCCGCGCCCCGCAGCCAGAGCCAGCTGGCCGAGCAGGTCCAGGCCCTGTACCCGCTGCTCAAGGCCGAACTGTTCATGGGTCTTAGCGAGGCAAGCCTGGCAGACCACGTCCAGGCGGTGCTGACCAGCCTGGCCCACCAGGGCTTGGTCACCGAAGAGAACGGGCGCTGGCAGGCCTGCGGCGTGCAGCGCCCAGGCTATCGCAAGCTAAGCCTGTTGGCCGGTGTCGCCGAGGAGTCCTTGCAGCGCTACGCCATAGTGCTGACCTTGCTGCGAAGCCCCGAGCCCCTGGGCCGGGCCGAACTGGAAAACCGTGCCCAGGCGGTAGCAGAAAGGCTGTCGGCACTCTTTGGCATCCAGGCGCCGGAGTTCTTCGACAAGAAGCTCATCGCTTCCCTCACTTCCACTCTGCGGGACGCCCAATTGGTGGAACTGGGTGAACAGAGCGAGCTGCTGCCCACCGACAAGGCCCTGGCCCTGGACGAGCTGGTGTTGACGCTGCTGTCCAACGAGGTGGCGGACACCATCCGCAACGTGCTTTGCAAGGATGGCCTCTGTAGTTAGGCCAGCCCCATAAAAAAGGCCCCTCGGGGCCTTTTTTATTAGAGCAACTGGACGCCGTCGCGGCGGAACCAGCCGGCAATGGAATAGCGGTCGTCCCCGGCCGGCAGCACTTCGTGGGGAAACTCTTCCGACAGGAAACATACCAGGGTACCCGGCTGGGGGCTGACCTTGTCCAGCAACTGGTCCTTGTCGTCATAGATGGCCAGCTCGCCGCCCGCATCCTGTGGCCACCAGGCGTTGAGGTAGACCACGGTGGACACCACCCGGTTGGAACGGCCACGGAAAGCGTCCAGGTGCTTTTGGTAGTAGTGGCCAGGGCCGTAGTGGGCGAAGTGGCACTCGAAATCGTTGAGGCCCAGGAACAGGCTGCGGTTGAGGGTTTGACGCAGCTCGTCCATCTGCGCCAGGTACTGCTGTTGTTGCAGGGAAAGGCCGTCCAACCAGAGGGTCTGGTCGTTGCGCACATCCAGGCGCTGCTGGTGTTCCAGATCCCGGCCTATGCCGGCCCGGCTTAGCTCGTCCTGGCGCACCAGCAATTCTGCACGCAGGGCGCTGCGCAGCTCGTCGTCGAGCCAGTTGGGCAGTACCACATAGCCATTGTCCACCAACCCCTGGACTATGGCCGCCAGCTTGTCACCCATAACACCCTTCCCAAAACGACAGGCCCCGCACGCTAGAGCGCCCGGGGCCTGGTGACAATTCAACTTCTTTATCGTGACGACAAGCGCCAGCGGCTCAATGCATCAGGTAGTCGGCAAAAAGGCCGACGGCGACCACCATGCCGGCATAGTTGTTGTCCAAGAAGGCCTTGAAGCAGGCCATGCGTTCACGATTGCGGATTTGCCACTGCTGGTGCACAAAGAGGCCGGCCATGGCCAAGACACCCAGGTAATAAGGCAGGCCAAGAGCTGCCACTTCACCCACCTTGAGCAGCAACAGCAGGGTGCACAGTTGCAGCAGACCGGTGATCAGCTTGTCGAAACGGCCAAAGAGAATGGCGGTGGACTTGACGCCGATACGCAGGTCGTCGTCCCTGTCCACCATGGCATAGAAGGTGTCGTAGGCGATAGTCCAGCAGATGTTGGCGGCAAAGAGCCACCAGATGGCGTCGTCTACTCTGTTGGCCTGGGCGGCGGCGGCCATGGGAATGCCCCAGCCAAAAGCCATACCAAGCACCAGTTGCGGCAAATGGGTATAGCGCTTCATAAAGGGGTAGAGCACTGCCAAGCCCAGAGCCACGAAGGACAGCTTGATGGTGTAGCTGTTAAGGGTCAGCACCAGGGCGAAGGACAGCAGACAGAGCACAGTGAATAGCACCAGGGCTTCACGGCTGCTGACCGCCCCCGTAGCCAGGGGCCTTTGGGCAGTGCGTTTGACATCACCGTCGACCTTGCGGTCGGCAAAATCGTTGATCACGCAACCGGCCGAGCGCATCAGGAAGACACCGGCGAAGAACACCGTGGTGATCCAGGGGTCCAGGTAGCCTTCACCGGCGATCAGCAGGGCCCAGAGGGTGGGCCAAAACAACAGCAGGGAGCCGATGGGCTTGTCGGCGCGCATCAGGCGCAGGTAATTGTGCAAGGTTTCGGTCATGGTGTTCTCAAAGGGTATCTAGCCGGTAGATGGGGGGCAAAAACGCCTCCATCACCCAGACCGGCGGCTTGCCTTCGGCTTTGAAAGCCGAACAGCGCGCCCAAAGTGATGTATCCGGAAAATCCAGGCCCAACTCTGCGGCCCTGACCTTGGCAATTTGAATGCCGCCACGGCGCCACTGGTCACCGTCGAACAGTTTCTCCCCCAGGGGCTGCTCCCCCAAGCCGCTAAAAGGATGGCCGGGGCCGGCCCATAAGCTTTTGGCAAAAATGCAGGGTGCCTCGTCGGCCAGCAGCAACACGGTGCGCTCAGTGACGTCGGTCGGCAGGCCCAGCCACTGGGCCTGGTGAGGCGAGAGGCTGAGGTCGTCAACACCCAGCAATTGGACCCGGAACTGCGTACTTCGGCTTTTCAGGCGGGCCGTCATGGACCCCTGGCCCAGCAACCAATCACGCTCCAAGGCGGTCAGCGCCGGTACCTGCGCCGTCGACATCCACTGCCAATCAGACCACATGCAGGACAATGCTCTTTTCAAAAGTGCCCCATGATATCACCGGCAACTGGCGAGCCAAGTGCTTTACTGGCAAAGTAGTGGCGCGACCGACTCAGGGAGAACCCAATGCGTTATCTGTTGCCCTTGCTGCTGATGCTGAGCACGCTGGCACCCATCGCAGCCTTGGCCGACAACCCGGCCCCCGCTGCAGACTACGGCTATTACGAGCTGGAACCGGACATCATCACTAACTACGTAGGCCAGGGGAACCGCCTGGGTTATGTGAAGCTGTCGGTGCAATTGATGGTCAAGGACAAGAGCAAGCTGGCCAAGGTGGAACACCACGCGCCACTGCTGCGCGACGCGCTGATTGAGATCCTTGGCAACCAGAACAGTGACGACATCAAGTCATTGCAGGGGCGGGAGCAGATCCGCAAAGCCTGCCTCAAAACCGCCCAAGATCTGATGCAGGCCGAGACCGGCGAACCGGTCGTTGCCGACCTGCTGTTTACCAAGTATCTCTATTACTGAGCCCGCTTGAAGGGCAGCGCCGCCAAGGCGCAACCTGCCACCAGGCCCCACAGGTGGGCCTGGTTGGCAATAGGTAGCCCTATGCCAACAAACCCAAGCACCAACCAGGCCAGCATGAACAGCACCAGGCTGTTGGGCAGGGCCAGGCCGCGTCTGGGATAAAGCAGGCCGGAGATCCAGAAGTATCCGAACAGGCCATAGACCACCCCGGACAGGCCGCCAAAGGCCGGGCCCGTAGCCAGGAACTGGGCCAGGTTACCGGCAAAGCCGGTCACCAAGGTCACCAGCAGCAGGTGCAATGACCCTTCCCGTTTTTCCAGCTTGCCCCCCAGATCCCACCACCACAGCAGGTTGAAACCGATGTGCAGCAAAGAGAAATGCAGCAATATCGGAGTGACCAGGCGGTAGCTGTCCCCCAGGGAAAGGTCTGTCAGGCTGCGGGGAAAGGCCAAGGCGTTGTAGAGCCCGGCATAACCCATCATCCAGGACAGGTAGACCAGGATAGTGACCGCCAAAAGCCCCAGGGTCAGGGGGCCGGCCACCAGCCGCAGCCGAGACCCCTTGGCATACTGGAATGGGGAGGGGCTGTCACCGCCGGACTGCCAACTGGCTTCCTGGTAACGTTCATCCAGGGGATGAGTCAGGAAATGTTGCCAGGCCGCCTCCACCCAATCGGGGGCCGGCAGGGCCACTTCCACCGCCACATCAGGCCCCTGGGGCAGCAGCCTGGCCGCCACCCCTTTGGCCCGCAGGAAATCCACAAAGCCCTGGGCCAGCCTGGGCTCAGGAAATTGACCCAGTATCTTGGTCGCGGACATAGGGATAAACCTTTCGCCAGGCTTCAAAACCACCGTCGAGGCTGTATACTTCCTCAAACCCCTGTTGCAGCAGGTATTGGGCTGCCCCCTGGCTGGATACGCCGTGGTAGCAGCAGACGATGACAGGGGTGTCAAAATCGGCCTCACCCATAAAACGGGTCAGGGTGCCGTTGGTCAGGTGGTAGGCCCCTTCGACATGGCCCCCCGCGAAACTGTTTTCGTCGCGGATATCCACCAGTCTGGCCTGGCCGTCATTGAGCTTCTGGAACGCTTCATCAATTGATATATGGGCAAACTGCTCCATACAATACCTCTCTAAGATCGCTGCCATAGCATACCCCTTATTGGCATCAGACGTTAACTTGACCAAAGGTTTTGGTTAAGCTTTAGGCAGAGACCCTGCAGGATAACTTCATGGCCACCATTAAAGATGTCGCCAACAAAGCCGGCGTCAGCATTTCCACCGTTTCCCATGTGCTCAACAACACCCGCTTCGTGGCTGAGACCACCAAGGAAAGGGTGTTCCAGGCCATCAAGGAACTCAACTATGCACCGTCGGCGGTAGCGCGCAGCCTCAAGGTCAACCGCACCCGCACCCTGGGTATGCTGGTCACCACCTCCACCAACCCCTACTTTGCCGAAGTGATCAGGGGGGTGGAGGAAACCTGTGCCGAGCGGGGTTATACCCTGATCCTCTGCAACTCGGGTGGCGACCCGGACCGCCAGCAGGCCAGCCTGCGCATGCTCATTGAAAAGCGGGTCGACGGCATATTGGTGATGCTGTCCGAAGACGCCACCGAACTTTACGGCCTGCTGGGCACCCACCCGGAACTGCCCCAGGTATTGATGGAATGGGGCGACACCCAGGGGGACATCTACCGCATCCAGGACAACGCCGAACAAGGGGGCTACCTGGCTGCCAAGCATTTGATTGATAAGGGTCACAAGGCAATCGGTTGCATAACTGGCCCGGCCAGCAAGTCCCTGACTGTCGAGCGCCTGGCCGGTTACCGGCGGGCCATGGGGGAAGCAGGCCTGGAGGTCAACCCGGCTTGGATACTGGAAGGGGATTTCGAACCTGAGGGGGGTTATGCCGCCATGGAAAGGCTGCTGGCTCAAAAAGACAGACCCACGGCGCTATTCGTGTTCTCCGACCCCATGGCCCTTGGCGCCATCAGCGCCGCCCATATGGCCGGCCTGCGGGTCCCCCAGGACCTGTCGGTGATCGGCTACGACGATGTGCCCATGGCCAACTTCTTCAGTCCGCCCCTGACCACCATCCACCAGCCCAAATACCGGCTCGGCCAAAAAGCCGCCAAGATACTGCTGGCCAAGGTGAACAAAGAAGAGGAAAGCAACAAGGTGCTGACCCTGCATCCCGAGCTTATCGAGCGGAGTTCGGTGCTTGACCTGGCTTAAGGCCCTGCTGGCCCGTTACGACGCCTGGGCCCTTAAGTGGGGGCTACATCCCGTCTACAAGCGCAGCTGCGTACCGATAAAAAAAGAGCGGGACTAACCCGCTCTTTTTCATAACGACATGGGCATGACCCTGTTACGGCCCAAGCGCTTGGCTTCGTAAAGCTGCTTGTCGGCCATACCCACCAGCTGCAATCCCTGTTTGCCGGCCGCGCCTTCCGCCACCCCGATGGACGCCGTGATGTTGCCCACTTTCTGGCCGGTACGCCGGTCGGTTACGCTGACCTTGGACACTAGGATCCGCAAGGTCTCGGCCTTGCGCCTGGCCACCGCCAACGGCTCTTTCATCAGCACGGCAAACTCTTCGCCACCAAAGCGAAACGCCAGGGCACCGTCCCTGACAAAGCCCGACAGCTGCCTGGCTGCGGCTTTGAGCACCTGGTCCCCCAAGAGGTGGCCATAGGTATCATTGACGGTTTTGAAATGGTCCAAGTCCAGCAGGATAAGGGAGACGGACCCGTCCATGGCTTCCAGTTCCATATCGAAGGCGCGGCGGTTGCGCAGCCCGGTCAACACGTCTACCAGGGCCTCTTCCCTGCTCTTGGCCAAGGCTTCTCGCAGCCGGTTGACTTCATCCTCGGCACTTTGCAGGCGGTTTTGCAGGTGCTCGGCACTGCCTTCCATCAGCTTGGCGTCTTTGACCAGGTTGCGCACCTCGTCCAGCAGCAGATCCAAGCTGACACTCCCCTCTTCGATACCCCCCAGGCGGCCAAACCTGTCCCGTAGGGCTGATTGAAACTGGGCCGTATCCTGGCGGGTATCGTGGAGGGTGGAAGATAACTCCTGGCCAAGGGCGTCCAGACTGGCGGTCAAGGCCTGGGTGTCCCGCCAGCGGGCATCTCCCAAGTGCGCCTGGAATAGCAAGGCCGCCGAGCTGGGACCCAGTTGGTCGTCCTTGCCCAGGCTCTGGTCCACCGCCGCATTCAGTTCCGGGTTTTCTTCAGACACGTAAACGTACCAGAGGGCGTAATGCTCTGGAGTCGGTGGCAGGCGGTACTTACTGAGCAAGCCAAGGGTCTTTTTAAAAAGGTCGTAAACCGAGCGCATGGCACTGATATCAGGGACTTTCCCTTTATCCTAAACCAGAGTTGCTTGGCTTACCGAAAAAGATGCGATACCGTCCGAAACATTAAATTAACAGTCAAGGATGATGCATGAAAAGGGGACTCTTGGCCTGCCTGCTGCTCAGTACGCCGGCTTTTGCCGACTTCAACGACGGCCTTAAAGCCTACCTGGACAAGGACTACCAAGTGGCCCTGTCCGAATTCACCACCGCCGCCAAACTGGGCCACCCCAATGCCCAGTTCAACCTGGGAGCCATGTATTTCAACGGTGAAGGGGTTACCCAGGACCCGGTGCAAGCCTACGCCTGGTTTAGCGCTGCGGCAGACAACGGTTTCATTGGCGCCCAGTCCACCAAGACCCAAGCCCTGACCCTTGTCCCCAAGGAAAAACTCAAGGCCGCCACCGACCTGGCCCAGCAGCGCTTGGCCCAGTTCGGCAAGGCAGCGCTGACAAAGCGGCTTCTGCCTGTTGTTGACGTTACCGAGGACAACAGCCCCGAACTAGTTGTGGTTGAACGAAAAGACCCGCGCTACCCAAACTCAGCCCTAATAAAAAGGCTGATGGGATTTACCAAGATCATCTTTGACGTCAACGAAGCAGGTGGCGTTGAAAACGCCCGGATCGTGGACAGCCTGCCCGCCGAGGTATTCGATAAAACCTCTCTGGAGGCCCTCTCCCAATGGCGATATACCCCACCCAAAGACAAGAATGGCCAACCGATCCGAGTCCACGGCGCAAAGATAGTCCTTGAATATCGTCTTGGAGGTCTGGAAGTAGACAGTAACCGCATTCAAGCATTGGTAACCAAGTACAACCAACAGGCCCTTAAGGGCGATCCCCTGGCCAGTTTCCGCAAAGCCAACATGATGAGTTATCTGGAGACCATGGAAGGCTGGCGCTTTGTTGAAAGCCAGGACGGCGAGTCTTACAACGCACCAGAGCTGGCACGCCGCCATTCGACCCGTTTTGACTCACCAGACGACATTCAGTTTGATGAAACGTCCCTTCGCACCTGGCGCTTCGCCTTTCGTCTTGATCCCGAAGGCCATCCGAGCCATATCAGGCTGTTGTCTGGCGAGAAAGAAAGTTGGGACAGTTATCTCCAGGCACAACTCGCCAAGAAGCGCTTCTTCACTAATGGCGAGTCGTCTCCCGATGGCCTTTATGTGATCAACATTAAAAAAGGGCAACGTAAAACATACGACTATGTCAGCGTGAAGCCAGCCCTGGCATCTAACCGCCAGGCCCAACAGCAAGCCATGGTCGATGCCGCACAAGGTGGTTTTAGCCTGGCCCAGTACCTGGTTGGCGCCGACCTTCTCTACGGCCGTTCCTGCCAACAGGACAGAAGCAAGGGCCTGGAATGGCTGACCTACGCTGCCCAACAAGGCTTACCCGAAGCCCAAGAATTGTTGGGTCTGGAGTTGGTCAGTGGCAGCAAGCTGCGCCAAAACTGGGCCAAGGCCAAACCCTGGCTGGAACAAGCCAGCCAAGGCGGCAGTCTGCTGGCCAAACGTGAGCTGGCCAAGGTGTTGGCCACCGCCGACGCAGCTGAACTCCGTGATCCGGCCAGGGCTGTCAATTTGGCCAAGGAAGTGGCAGACAAGCTGGAAGACCCTGCCAGCCTGGAAGTGCTGGCCGACGCTTGGTTTGCCAAGGGTGATAAGGCCAAGGCCAGGCACTATCTCGAGGCGGCACTGGATAAGGCCAAAGACCGGCAATGGCCCTTGGCCCATTACCAGCAACGTCTCGCCGCAATGTGACGATTTCAATACAAATCAGTCACTTTAGTGAAACATGAAAAGGTTAGGGTGTGGCGCCAATGACCATCATCAGGACAACGCCATGCCCAAACGCCTCTCCCTTGTCGCCCTAGCCCTGTTGGGACTGAGCGCCTGCGACAACCATAACGACAATGCCAGCTCCAACCCAACACCCCAGCCCAGCCTGGTTGACGTCAAGCTGTCGGTGTTGGGTCGCTATCAGGCCGGCGTATTTGGGGAAGGTGCCGCCGAGATCGTCGATTTCGATGCCGCCAGCAAGCAACTTTTCGTGATCAATGCCGCCGCCGGTACCCTGGACGTGCTGGATGTGGCCAACCCCGCCACTCCCACCAAAACCGCCACTTTGGATGTGGCGGCCCTGATCGGTGAGGCCATAGGCGGCATCAACTCGGTGGCGGTGAAAGACGGCCTGGTGGCCCTGGCCGTGGAAAACGCCGACAAGCAGGCCGCCGGTTATATCGCCTTTTACAAGGCCGATGGCCTGCAGCCCTTGGGCTTTGTCGGGGCCGGTTCCCTGCCGGACATGGTGACCTTCAGCCCCGATGGCCGCTTCGCCCTGTCGGCCAACGAAGGGGAACCCAACGCCACCTACGACAACGACCCCGAAGGCTCCATCACCTTGGTGAACCTGGGGGACGACCCCATGGCCAAGGCCGCCAGCCTGAGCCCGGCCGACGTCAAGCAACTGACCTTCAACGCCTTTGACGGCCAAAAAGACAGCCTGATAGCCAGTGGCGTGCGCATCTTCGGCCCAGGCGCCAGCGTTTCCCAGGATCTGGAACCCGAATACATCGCCGTCAGCGACGACAGCACCAAGGCCTATGTCACCTTGCAGGAAAACAACGCCATCGCCGTGGTGGACTTGGCATCCGCCAGCATCAGCGGCATTTCCGCCCTGGGCTTTAAGGACCACAGCCTCGCAGGCAACGGCCTGGACGCCTCCGACAAGGACGACAGCATCAATATCCAGACCTGGCCCGTGCTGGGCATGTACCAGCCCGACTCCATCGCCGCCTTCAGCCAGGACGGGGTCAACTACATGGTCACCGCCAACGAAGGGGACAGCCGTGACTACGACGGCTTCTCGGAAGAGGCCAGGATCAAGGACTTGGACCTGGACCCGGTCGCCTTTACCGACGCCAGTATCCAGGACAACCCCAAGCTGGGACGCCTGGCGGTGACCACCACCCTGGGCCAGGACACCAGCAGCGGCCTCTACACCAAGCTTTACAGCTTCGGCGGCCGTTCCTTCAGCGTCTTTAAGGAAGAGGATGGGCAGATCAGCCTGGTATGGGACAGCGGCGATGAGTTCGAGCAATACCTGGCCGAGCACCTGCCCACCGCCTTTAACTCCGACAACGACGAGCAAGACAGCTTCGACAGCCGCTCCGACGCCAAGGGCCCTGAGCCCGAAGGCATAGCGGTCGGCAGCATCGGCGAGCAGCGCTTTGCCTTTGTGGGCTTGGAGCGCATCGGCGGCATCATGGTCTACGACATCACAGACCCCCAGGCGCCGATTTTCCAGGACTACTTCAACAATCGCGACTTTGACGCCGTAGACCCGCTGGACGCCGGCGACCTGGGCCCGGAGGGGCTGCACTTTATCCCCGCCGCCCACTCCCCCAACGGCAAGCCGCTGCTGGCCGTCGGCCATGAGGTATCAGGCTCTACCGTGCTCTACCAGCTGGACACCAGCACCCGCAGCTAATGACTGCGGCTATAAAAAAACCGGCCTCATGGCCGGTTTTTTATCAGTTCCAGTCGAGGATAACCTTACCGCTCTGGCCGGAGCCCATGGCGTCAAAGCCTTGCTGGAAGTCGTCGACGCTGAAGCGATGGGTGATGATGGGGCTCAAGTCCAGGCCGGACTGGATAAGCGAGGCCATCTTGTACCAGGTCTCGAACATTTCACGGCCGTAGATGCCCTTGATAACCAGGCCCTTGAAGATCACCTGGTTCCAGTCGATGGCCATGTCCGACGGCGGAATGCCCAGCATGGCAATCTTGCCGCCGTGGTTCATGGTGTCGAGCATCTGGCGGAAGGCATGGGGCACCCCGGACATTTCCAGGCCCACGTCAAAGCCTTCGGTCATGCCCAGCTCTTTCATCACGTCCTTGAGGTTGTCCTTGGCGACGTTGACGGCGCGGGTGGCGCCCATCTTCTTGGCCAAGTCCAGGCGGTAGTCGTTGACGTCGGTGATCACCACATGGCGGGCACCCACATGGCGGGCCACGGCGGCAGCCATGATGCCGATGGGGCCGGCGCCGGTGATAAGGACGTCTTCACCCACCAGGTCGAAGCTAAGGGCGGTGTGCACGGCGTTGCCGAAGGGGTCGAAGATGGCGGCCACATCGTCGGGGATGTTGTCCGGCAGCTTGAACACGTTATAGGCCGGGATCACCAGGTACTCGGCGAAGGCGCCGGCACGGTTGACACCGACCCCGGTGGTGTTGCGGCAAAGGTGCACACGGCCGGCACGGCAGTTACGGCAGTGGCCGCAGGTGATGTGGCCTTCACCGGACACCCGGTCGCCAATCTGGTAGCCGCGTACTTCCTGGCCCATGGCGACGATCTCGCCCACGTATTCGTGGCCCACCACCATGGGCACGGGAATGGTCTTTTGCGCCCAGTCGTCCCACTTGTAGATGTGCATGTCGGTGCCGCAGATGGCGGTCTTTTTAATCTTGATCATGACGTCGTTGTGGCCAAGCTCGGGCTTGTCCACGTCGACCATCCAGATCCCTTCTTGCGAATGCAGTTTGCTGAGCGCTTTCATTGCTTACACTCCAGAACCCTTGCGGGCAAAATTCGGTTAAATCACGCCCAGCTCACGGCCGACGGCGATGAAGGCATCGATGGCCTTGTCCAGCTGCTCACGGCTGTGGGCGGCGGACATCTGGGTGCGGATACGGGCCTGGCCCTTGGGCACCACCGGGAAGCTAAAGCCCACTACGTAGATGCCCCTTTCCAGCATCTTGTCGGCAAAGGCCTTGGCCAGCTTGGCGTCCCCCAGCATCACCGGGATGATGGCGTGGTCTTTACCGGCCAGGGTGAAGCCGGCGGCGCTCATGCGCTCGCGGAAGTATTTGCTGTTGTCCCACAGTTTTTGGCGCAGCTCGCTGCCTTCACCCAGCATATCCAGCACCTTGATGGAGGCGCTGACGATGGCCGGAGCCAGGGAGTTGGAAAAGAGGTAGGGACGGCTGCGGTTACGCAGCATCTCGACGATTTCCTTCTTGGCCGCCGTGTAGCCGCCAGAGGCGCCGCCCAGGGCCTTGCCCAGGGTGCCGGTGATGATGTGCACCCGGTCCAGGCAGTTGTGGAATTCGTGCACGCCACGGCCACCTTCCCCCACAAAGCCCACGGCGTGGGAGTCGTCCACCATCACCAGGGCATCGTATTTTTCGGCAAGGTCGCAAACACCGGGCAGGTTGGCGATGATGCCGTCCATGGAAAAAACGCCGTCGGTGGCGATCAGCTTGAAGCGGACGCCGGCGGCGTCGGCCGCCTTGAGCTGCTCTTCAAGGCTGGCCATGTCGTTGTTCTTGTAGCGAAAACGCTTGGCCTTACAGAGGCGCACGCCATCGATGATGGAGGCGTGGTTGAGCTCGTCGGAGATGATGGCGTCTTCCGGGCCCAGTATGGTTTCAAAGAGGCCGGCGTTGGCGTCAAAGCAGGAAGAATAGAGGATGGCGTCTTCCATGTTCAGGAAGGAAGCAATCTTCTGCTCCAGCAGCTTGTGGTTGTCCTGGGTGCCGCAGATAAAACGCACCGACGCCATGCCGAAGCCGTGGCTGTCCAGGCCCGCCTTGGCGGCCTTGATAAGCTCGGGGTGGTCGGCCAGGCCCAGGTAGTTGTTGGCGCAGAAGTTCAGCACCTGCTGGTTGCCGACTTCAATGGCGGCTTGCTGGGCACTGGTGATGACACGCTCGTCTTTGTACAACCCTTCATCTTTAAGGGTGGCAATTTCCTGGCGCAGGTGGTCAAACAGCTTGGCACTCATGGGTGGCTCCGGCGAAATCGATTTTGGGCGCTATTGTAGCGGATACTGAGGCGGGAAACAGTCGGACCAGGGCAGCCAGCTTGACGTTTGCGTCAAGCTGGCCTGACAGTTCAGCGAGTGCGCAGAGCCAGGCGCCGGTAATGGTCTTCCAGGCGGCTGATAGTGTCGCGGGCTTCTTCGGCCAGGTAGGGGCGGATAAGGAACAGCACCTTCAACACCCCCTGGTAGATGACGGGCCTGGTGATGGCCGCTTCCACCGCCTGGGTGGTCTGGTAGCTGATCCAGAAAGTCACCATGATTTTGACAGTATGGGCCAAATCCGGCAGGGACTCTTCGTCTATGGCCAATATCCCTTCCTCGCGCAAGGAACGGAGGATCGCCACCACCCTGTCTGCCAGTTGGGTTTGCACCAGGAAGTACTCCTGGTGCAGGGCCGGGTTCCTGGCCAGGATGTCCGGCAGGCTGGCGTAGAAGAAACGGAACTCCCACATGGTGTAGAAGACACCGTCGAGATAACTCATCAAGACATCCAGGGTGGGGCCGTTATCCTTGGGCGTGAAAGCCGTTTCCAGGTGGCGCACGTACTCGCCGAAGATGGCGTGGACAATGTCCTCCTTATTGCGGAAATGGTAGTATAGGTTGCCTGGACTGATGCCCAGATGGGCAGCAATGTGGTTGGTGGTGACGTTGCGTTCACCCTTCTCATTAAACAGTGCCAGGCTGGCTTTCAGGATTTTGTCTCTGGTTTTCACGCGCTTAGGGCCTTTGAGCCAAGTTAACCAGAGTCTACCATGTCGCCAACATCCTTGGCACACAGGGGAAATTGATGATCATCGTTACCGGCGGCGCGGGCTTTATCGGCGCCAACATCGTCAAGGCGCTCAATGAGCGCGGCCACAAAGACATTCTGGTGGTGGACGACCTCACCGACGGCACTAAATTCAAGAACTTGGCCGAACTGGATATCGCCGACTACCTGGACAAGGACGACTTTATCGCCCGCATCGTCTCCGGTGAAGATTTCGGCCCAGTGGACGCGGTGTTCCACGAAGGCGCCTGTTCCGCCACCACAGAGTGGAACGGCAAGTTCATGATGGAGAACAACTACGAGTACTCCAAGGAACTGCTGCACTGGTGCCTGGAAAGGGAGATCCCCTTCCTGTACGCCTCCAGCGCCGCCGTGTATGGCGCCTCTGAGCAATTTCGCGAAGACCGCGACTGCGAAGGGCCCCTGAACGTCTACGGCTACTCCAAGTGGCAGTTCGACCAGTACGTGCGCCGCATCCTGCCTCAGGCCGACAGCCAGGTGGTGGGCTTTCGTTACTTCAATGTCTACGGCCCCCGGGAACAACACAAGGGCAAGATGGCCTCGGTGGCCTTCCACCTGCACCACCAACTGCTGGACGGCAAGAACCCGCGCCTGTTCGAAGGCTATGACGGCTACCCCGACGGCGGCCAGCAGCGGGACTTCGTCTACGTTGGCGACGTCTGCAAGGTCAACCTCTGGTTCTTCGACCACCCGCACCTGTCCGGCATATTCAACCTGGGCACCGGCCGCGCCGAGCCCTTCCAGGCCGTCGCCGAAGCGGTGATCAACCACCACGGCAAGGGCCAGGTGGAATACATCCCCTTCCCCGACGAGCTCAAGGGCCGCTACCAGAGCTTTACCCAGGCCGACATCAGCAAACTGCGCACCGTCGGCTACAAAGAGCCCTTCAAGACCGTGGCCGAAGGGGTCGGCGAGTACCTCAAGTGGCTTGACGCTAGCGCATGAAAATACTGGTTGTAGGTCCTTCCTGGGTCGGTGACATGGTGATGGCCCAGGCACTCTTTATGGACTTGGTGCGCCGCCACCCCGGCGCCCAGATCGACGTGCTGGCGCCAGGTTGGTCGTTGCCGATCATCGCCCGCATGCCCCAGGTGCGCCGGGGTATTGCCGCCCCCTGGGGCCATGGCAAGCTCAATCTCAAGGGCCAGTGGCAACTGGCCAGGGAATTGAAAAAGGAAGGCTACGACAAGGCCCTGGTGCTACCCCGCTCCTTTAAATCGGCCCTGATCCCCTTTCTGGCCGGTATCCGGGAACGGGTGGGCTTTAGCGGCGAAGGCCGCAGCTTTATGCTCACCGACGCCCGCAAGCGCCGCCCTACCCGCAACAGCAACACCATCATCGACAAGACGGTGTGGCGTTACCTGGGCATGGGGGTCAGCAAGGCCGACTACCAGCGCTACCAATTCGAGGTGCCGACCCCGGCCCTGCGTATCGACCAGGACAATATCCAGGCGGTGATGGCCAAGTTGGGCCTGCCCGCCGACCAGGCCGCCGTGGCGCTGTGCCCCGGCGCCGAATATGGCCCGTCCAAGCAATGGCCCCTGGCAAACCACAGGGCCCTGGCCGGCCAGCTGGCCGAAAAGGGGTTTCAGGTGTGGGTGATGGGTGGCCCCAAGGATGGAGAAGCCGGCCAGGTGATCAGCGAAGGCCAGCAAGGAGTTTATAACCTCTGTGGCCAGACCCGCCTGGAAGATACAGTGGACCTCTTTGCCCACTGCCACAGCGTGATCAGCCACGACTCGGGGCTGATGCACGTGGCCGCCGCCAGCGGCGCCAAGGTGGTGGCCATTTACGGCTCCACCAGCCCGGATTTCACGCCGCCGCTGACCGACAAAGCCACCATCTTGCAACACCCGGTGGAATGCAGCCCCTGCTTCGAGCGCACCTGCCGCTTTGGCCACTACCAATGCCTGACCGGTATCAGCGTTACCCGGGTATTGGAGGCGGCGCTGTGAGGCTGAGCGCGGTCATCATCACCAAGAATGTCGCCCAGGACCTGCCCCAGTGCCTGGCCAGCCTGGATTTTGTCGACGAAATAGTGGTGCTGGACTCCGGCTCCAGCGACCAGACCCTGGCCCTGGCCGAAGCCGCCGGCGCCAAGGTGTTCCAAAGCCAGGGCTGGCCCGGTTTCGGCCCCCAGCGGCAATTGGCCCAGCAGCACGCCCAAGGGGAATGGCTGTTCTGGATAGACGCCGACGAGGTGGTTACCCCGGAACTCAAGGCCGCCATACTGGCCGCCATCGAAGACAGCACTCCTGGGGTTGTCTACCGCGCCAACCGCCTGAGCGATTTTTTTGGCCGTTTTATCAAGACATCGGGTTGGTACCCGGACCGCATCGTCAGGCTCTACAGGCGCAGCGAGTACCGCTACGACGACGCCCTGGTGCATGAGAAGGTGGCCTGCCAAGGGGCCAAGGTCAAAGATCTGCCCGGCCACTTGCTGCATTACACCACCGGCGACTTTACTTCTTACCTGCAAAAGTCGGTGCGCTACGCCAACGACTGGGCGGAGGGTAAAGCCAAGCGCGGTAAAAAGGCGGGGCTGTTATCCGCCTGCCTGCACGGCCTGGCGGCCTTTTTGCGAAAATTTGTCCTGCAGCGGGGCTTTTTGGACGGCAAACACGGCTTTTTGCTGGCCATGTTCACCGCCCACTACGCCTTCAACAAGTACGCCGCCCTTTGGATCAAAAGTCGCCGCTGACGGTCTCTTTGATCACCTTGGCCAGCTGTGCCGAGGACTGGCGCACGTTGAAGTGCTGATCGATTCGCAGCCGCGCCTGCTCCCCCATTTCCCGGCAAAATGCCCTGTCCTGGTAGAGGCGCTTGACGCCTTCTGCCATGGCGTTGGCGTCGCCCGGGGCAATCTTGATGCCGCTGACACCATCTTCAATCAGCTCGGCGCTGCCGCCGGTGTCCGAGACGATGGGCGCCACCCCGTACACCATGGCTTCAATCACGGTCTTGGGCAGGCCTTCGCGCTTGGTGGAAGCCAGGATGGACAGGTCGCAGGCAGCGATGATAGCGGGGGCGTCCTTGCGAAAACCGGCCAGGTGAATACGGCCCTTTAGGGGGCTGGCGTTGATCATGGCCTGCACCTCGGGTTTGTCCATGCCGCCACCCACCAGCAACAGGTGAATGTCGGCGTCTTTGGGCAGCTGGTGGGTCATTGCCATCAGCACCGGCAGGCCCTTGCGGGGCCGCAGGTTGGCCACCGACCCCATCACGAAGGCGCCCTGGGGAATACCGAACTCGCCGAGATCGACAGGGGTGTCCTGGTACCAGGCCAGGTCGTGGCCCTTATACACGGTGCAGACCTTGTTCTTGTTGCCCCAGACATGCTGGCGCAGGTCTTCTTCGGTGGCCTTGGCCACACAGACGATGCGATCCACCCTGGGGTTGAGGTGGGTCAGGTAACCTGTGGGGTTCCACTTTTCAATATTGCCGGTCTGGCCCCTGTAGGTCAGCAGCTTGACCGGCAGGCCGAGGGCGGCAAAGTTGGTGTTGCAGATGGCCTTGTTGTTAAAGCAGTACACCGCGTCAAAGCCGCCTTCCTTCAACACCTTGCGGATGTATTTGATGCTGGCGAAGCTGAATTTCTTCTTGGGGTGGTAAGGGTGGACCCTGACCCCCATCTCTTCAAAGCGGCGCACATAGTCGGCGTCACCCTGGGTCATCACTTCCAGTTCGATACCATGGTCCTTAAGACCGATCAGCATCTCCGCCTCGGGGCGCACCGAATTCCAGGTGTCTTTATAGGAACTGATGACCAGCAGTTTCATGGTGTTATCCCTCGTCAAAATCGGCGCCACCATAACACAGCGGCGCTAATTCCCGTACAATCTGCCCAGCACGGGAGACCGACTTTAGATGCATATTTGTCATATCAATTTGGCCAAGGGCTTTTCCGGTGGCGAGCGCCAGACCCTGAACCTGATTAAAAGCCTGCAAGCGCAAGGTGTTAGCCAAACACTGGTGACCCAGCCCGATTATCCGCTGGCCAGGGAAGTCAGGGCCCTTGGGATACCGGTCAAGGCGGTACGCCATTTCCTTAAAGGCCACCTCAAGGGCGGCGACTGGGATCTGCTCCATTGCCACGACGGCAAGGCAGTGTATTGGGCCTACCTGGAAGGGCTGCTGCGCCAGACTCCCTATGTGATCACCAGGCGGGTGGACAATCCCCTTTCCGACTCCGCCCTGACCCGCAGCGCCTACCAAAAGGCTAAGAAAGTGGTGTGCCTGAGCCGGGCCATCGCCAGCGCCGTTAAGGGCGCCGTGCCTCAGGCTGATACCGCCATCATTCCCTCGAGCTTTTCCGGCTTTGCCGCCGACCCCGTCGTCGTGGCGGACATCAAGGCCCGCTACCCGGGCAAGACTCTGGTTGGCCAGGTGGGTAAGCTGCTGCACCACAAGGGTTATCAGGTAACCATAGCCGCCGCCCGCGCCATGGCTGATAGCCACCCTGAGCGCCAGTTCCTGCTGCTGGGGGAAGGCCCGGACAGGCGCGATTTCGAGGCCCAGGCCCAGGGGCTTGCCAACGTGCAGTTCCTCGGCCACCGGGACGATATCGGCAATTGGCTGGCCGCCTTGGATCTGATGCTGTTCCCGTCCTTAAGCGAAGGGCTGGGCTCTACCATTTTGGAAGCCATGCAACATGGGGTGCCAGTGATTGGCAGCGATGCCGGCGGCATACCCGACATTATCGAGGACGGTCAAAACGGCCTGCTGGTGCCCCCCGGCAACGCCGAGGCCCTGGCCAAGGCCATCGACACCCTGCTGATGGCACCCCCCTTGCAGGACAAACTGAGGCTCCAAGCCCAAGAGAGCCTCTCCCGGTTCAGCCCACTCAGGGTCTGCCAAGATTATCTGACGCTTTACGGCGCCCTGTTGTCGTAAAGCGTTAAGCTTACTTCCGTATCCTATGTACAGGTGGCGGGATGCCACCTGGGATCCTGTCGTTTTATTGAGAGAATGAGCACATCATGACGTCGGCCGTTCTACCTTTGCCGGGTTTTTTGCAAAAGCTTTATCTACGTTTCGCGCCCCGTCACCGCGTGGGCCAAGATCCTTTGGCAGGCACAGCGCAAGCACGCTTCAAACCTGTTCCCATCCACAACCTCAAGCTGCCCACCCCTGTAGCCAGGCAGCTGCTGGCCAGGCGCCACATTGCCCCTTTGACCTTGGAAGAGGGCAAGCGGTTGACCGTGCTGGTCCCATTTAGAGGCCGGGAAGCCCACTTGGCCCAACTGCGGCCAGCCTTGGAGAGTCACCTTCAAGCCCAGGGAATTGACTACAAACTGCTGGTGATAGAGCAGCAGGGAACAGGGACTTTCAACAAGGCCAGGCTGCTCAATGCCGGTATGCTGCACAGTGCCGCCGACAGCGACTATTACTGTATCCATGATGTGGACAATATCCCGGTCAATGCCGACTACCGCTGCCCCAGCCAACCCTTAAGGCTGGTCACCAAACTGCTCAGCACCCATCGCCAGGAGACCGAGTACCTGGACCATTACTTTTCCGGGGCCGTGACCCTGCGCAAGGAGCACGCCTTTGCCGCCAACGGCCTTTCCAACCACTACTGGGGTTGGGGCAAGGAAGACGACGATTTCTTCTTCCGGCTGCTGATGCAGGGTTTTTGCTGCCATGCCGACCAGGAAGGGACCTACCATGACCTGGCCAATCCCCAGGCCCAACATTTCAGCAAAGCCACCAAGAAGCGGACGTCACCCCAGCTCGAGGCCAACAGGCACAGGCGTAACAGTCTGTTACGGCTACAGTTGGACCCGGCCAAAGATGGTCTAAACTCCCTGACCTATAGTATTCTCGCCAGGGAAACCGAGGGCCGATTCGAGAAAATCCTCGTCGATATCGGCAGCCAAGGACGATAGCCAGGAGCCAATATGACTATCAGGGTGATTTATCCCGGAACCTTCGACCCCATCACCAACGGCCATACCGATTTGGTGGAAAGGGCATCCAGACTGTTCAGCCATGTGATTGTCGGCGTTGCCGCCAATCCGTCCAAAAAGCCCATGTTCAGCCTGGAAGAAAGGGTCGCCCTGGCCAAAAAGGTGGTCTCGCACCTGGACAACGTGGAAGTGGTGGGCTTTTCCGGTCTGCTTATCGACTTTGCCAGCCAGCAGCAGGCCACCGTCCTTATTCGCGGCTTGCGGGCCGTGTCCGATTTTGAATACGAATTCCAACTGGCCAATATGAACCGTCGGCTCAAGCCTGACCTGGAGTCGGTCTTTTTGACCCCGGCCGAGGAAAATTCCTTTATCTCCTCGACCCTGGTCAAGGAAGTGGCCATTCACGGCGGCGATGTCGCCCAGTTCGTCCATCCCGACGTCACCTTGGCCCTGCACGAGGCCGTACGGAAACGAAACCCCTGATGAGAACGCTTTTCCCCTATTCCCTGATCGCGTCGGGGCTGTTGTTCAGTACCGGCGTTCAGGCCGGTGGCGCCAGCCCCTATCTGCCCCTGAACCAATATCCCGAACTGGAACACCAGGTGGAAAGGGCCATGGCCCTGGCCGGGCGTGCCCCGCTGCGCAAACCCTACAGTGCAGCCGAAGTGCTCGATGCCCTGCCGGCTATCTGCAAGGTGGATGAGGCCATTTGCAACCAGGTGAAGCGCTTTCTCAAGCGCTACCAACAACCCCTGAGCCTGACCCAGGCCAGCCTGACGTTGCGTGCCCATACCGGCGAAGACAGCCTGGAAGCCAACCAACGGGGCCAGGGTACCGACAGCACCGCCAGGGTGGACTTGAGCGGTTACTGGCAGTTCTCTGATTACGGCATTGTGACCCTTGGGGGCCAAGTCAGCGAGGACGATGCCCAGCCGGTGGACGCCATGCTGTCCTTGGGTTTTGACTGGGCCCAGTTGGATATCGGCTATCGCTCCCACTGGTACTCGCCCATGCACGACAGCGCTATGCTGCTGGGCACCCAGGCCGAGAACCTGCCGGGTATCACCCTGTCCAACACCAGGCCGATCAGCGACTTCAACCTGCGCTACGAATTCTTCCTGGGCGAGCTGTCCTACAGTGACCGTATCGCCTACCAAGGTGGCTATACCGCCGGCAAACCCAAACTGGCCGGTTTCCACCTGTCCATGGAGCCCCTGGAAGGCTGGTCCCTGGGCTTTAACCGCATCATGCAATTTGGTGGCGGCGCCCGAGGCGGCGACTCCCTGAGCGACATGTTCAAGGCATTTTTCGATCCGACCAGCAACGATAACGTAGGCCAAGGGGTCGACCAGGATGGGGAGTTCGGCAACCAGGCCGCCTCTTTCACCACCCAGTTCCACTTCGACGGCGATACCCCCTTTAATCTCTACTTCGAGTATGCCGGGGAAGACACTTCCAAGAGCGAGAACTGGCGCCTGGGTAACGTTGCCCTGTCCGGCGGCCTGCATATCCCCCGTTTGGCCCAGGATTGGGACCTGACCTATGAATTCTCCGAATGGCAGAACGCCTGGTATGTGCATCATATCTACCAGGACGGCCTGACCAACGAGAAGGTGCCTTTGGGTCACTGGGCCAGCACCCAGCGCCGCTTTAACGACGGTGTCGGTGCCCAGGTTCACACCCTGATATTGGGTTGGACGCCTTCGGCCAGCGATTTTTGGCGCTTCAAGTACCGCACCTTGCAAAACCAGGGCTATTCCAGCGTCGAATACAGCCGCTACCACCAATTAACGGCGGCCTACTCCACCGTTTGGCGCAGCTACATGGTGGGTATGGAGTTGACCCTGCAACGGGACGTGTTTAACGAAGAGTCCGCCATGTTAAGCGGCTCCCTTCGCTGGTAAGGAATAATGATGAATTGCAAAACCCCAGTGGCCATGGCCCTGTTTTGCCTGGCTGCCAGCCAGGCAAGTGCCACGACTTTTCTCACCGAAGCCGGTGCCAGCATCAGCCGTGAGCGGATCGATCCGGGCTCACCGGGTTTGGAACCCTATAACGAGAGCACAGAGATCACCCCCCACCTGATGGCAGGAGCCTACCGCACTGCCGGCCAAGGCCTGCTGGGGGTCGCCTTGGATCTCGATCGCAGCAACGGCAGTACCCTGCTGGGCCTGCGCGCCTTGGATTATCGCTATCCGCTGTGGAATAACCTGGAAGTACATGGCTTTTTGGGGGGCGCCCGCCTGGACGACACCCGCCCCGCCTACGGCTATTACTATGGTTTCGGGGCCAGTTACCGACTGCCGTCCAAGAGCTGGTCTATTGGCCTGGATTTCAGGGGCGCCGATAAAATGGCCCGCGACAAAGAACCCGGTGAACCGACAGGGCGCCAGGACATCTATTTCGACGTCTACAGCCTGACCCTGTCTATCCAGAAAAGGTTCTGATCAAAAGAGGTAGGGCAGCCAGCGCAGCTTGACGGCCCTGCCCGCCCAATCCATAACAGCGCCGTAATGGCGCTTTTTCTTACTGAGCTTGAAACGGCGCAGTACTTCCCGCTTCTCCTCACCGGGGTTGATACCCATGGCCTGGTAGAAACCGCCATTGGTATTGACCGGCCTGGTGTGGGTCACCGCCGCCGCATCGATGATCCCCAAGGGGCCACGACCGCTGTCCCTGATAAGCTTGTTCCAGTAGTAATCTACGCCCCAGCCTGTCTTGTTGAGGGTAAAGGTCGGCAGCAGCATTTCCAACACGTCACTGGTCATGATGGGCACCATCACTTCCACGAAGTTGGTATAACGCAGCGCCGCCCAGTCCCGCTGACGGGTGATTTTCAGGCTGATATAGCTGTCCGGTGTCAGGGCTGGCTGCGCCAGGGGCAGCCGGTAGCGATGGAAGTAGTCAAACATCAAGTTGATGTTGGCGGCATCGGTCTTGATGTCGTCGTCCGGCAACCAGATGGCGTCATAGTCTTTTATCCAATGCCAGTGCTCGGCGATCTGGCTGCTCAGCAGTTGCCACTTGCTGCCTTTGGCCTGGGCGTAATATTGGCATTGCTCCTGATATTGCCCTGGCTCGTTGCCAAAGTAGATCAGGAAAAGGTCGAAATCTTTGGGGCCTTCCAGCCACTGGGGGTGCAAAGAGCCGTCACCCACACAACAGATCACCAGGTTTTTCATTGGGCAAGCATCTCTTCAACGGCGGGAGGGAAGGTCAGGCTGGGATCGTTCAAAAAGGCCCGGGCGAAGGCCAGGGTTTCGAGGATCACCAAGTCCATATTGAGGTAGCGATAAGAGCCGAGGCGACCGATAAAGGACACGCCGTCACAGCCTTTAGCCAGCTCAACGTAGCGGCGGAACAGGGCCTTGTCGGCGGGCCTGTTGACCGGGTAATAAGGGATGTCACCCTCTTCGGTGGCCTTGCTGAACTCGGTAAAGACGATGGTCTGCTCGTGCTGCTCCCAAGGGGTGAAGTGCTTGTGTTCATGCTTGCGGGTAAAGGGCACGCTCATGTCCGGGTAGTTGAGCACGGCATTACCCAGGGCGTCCCCCTGGCTGCGCTCCTCGGTCCAATAGACGGTGCGGTAGCCCAGTTTGCCAAGCTGGCAATCAAAATACTGGTCCAGCGGCCCGCTCCAGAACAGGTGGTCAAAACCCTCGGCGTCTTGCGGCGCCACGCTGCACCCCAGTTCCACCTGGATATTGGGGTGTTCCAGTATGGCTTGCACCATAGCCGTGTAGCCCTGCTCCGGCATGCCCTGATACTTGGCGTTGTAGTAATTGTCGTCATAGTTGAAGCGCACCGGCAGCCGCTTTAGCACCGAGGCCGGCAATTCGCTGGGTTCGCAGCCCCATTGCTTGCGGGTGTAACCGTCGAAGAAACTCTCATACAGTGCCGAGCCCAACAACTTGCGCCCCTGCTCTTCAAAGTTGGCCGGTTCAGGGATATCGTCCCCCAACCCTTCCACAAAAGCTTTGGCCTCAGCCGGGCTGAACGCCTCGTTGAAGAACTGGTTGATGGTGTGCAGGTTGACCGGCAGGCTGAACACCCCTTTATGAGTCACGGCCTTCACCCGGTTGATAAAGGGCCGAAAAGGGGTGAAACGGTTGACGTAGTCCCAGGCTTCTTCGCTGTTGGTATTGAAGATATGAGGTCCGTAGCGGTGCACCATGACGCCGGTTTCAAGGTCGCGCTCGGTATGGCAATTGCCGGCCACATGATCGCGCTCATCACGCACCACCACTTGGGCACCGCTTTCGGCCAGCTCCCTGGCCAATACCGCCCCGGCCAAACCGGCTCCCGCTATCAAATACCTCGCCATAGCACTACTACTCCTCAATCAGCGCTGACAAAGGCCGCAGTATACCGTGCTGCGTCCCCCTATTCTTACCTCTTTGAGCTCGCTGCCACATTGCTGACAGCTTTGGCCCTTGCGGCCATAAACTTGCAGTTCCTGGGCAAAATAGCCCGGCTTGCCGTCGGCAGCGGTAAAGTCTTTGAGGGTGGTGCCGCCCTGCTCTATGGCCTTGGCCAGCACCTCTTTGATGGCCAAGGCCAATTTTTGGTAGCGCTCGCTACTGATATTGCCGGCCGGGCGACGGGGGTCTATGCCGGCCATAAAGAGGGCTTCGTTGGCGTAGATGTTGCCCACCCCCACCACCACGGCGTTGTCCATGATGAAGGTCTTGACCGGGATCTGCCGGTTACGGCTCAGGGTAAAGAGCCTGGCACCGTCAAAGTCGGCCGTTAGGGGCTCGGGCCCCAGTTTACCCAGCAACTGGTGCTGCTCACCGGGGGGCACATAGAGCCAGGCACCGAAACGGCGCGGGTCGGTGTAACGCATTATCTGGCCGCCGGCCAACACCAGGTCCACATGGTCGTGCTTGCTCGCCGGCTGGGGCTCGCTGAGGATACGCAGGGCGCCGCTCATGCCCAAATGCACCAGGGCCGAGCCCATGGCCGTTTCAATCAGCAAGTACTTGGCCCGGCGGCTGACCTTGTCTATGACCTGGCCCTCCAGCAACGCCAGGGCCTCAGGCACCGGCCAGCGCAGGCCGCGTTGGCGCACCTCGATGCGCGCTATGCGCTGGCCCAGCAGGTAAGGGGACACGCCCCGGCGGGTGGTTTCAACCTCCGGCAACTCCGGCATGCAGGCTCCTTACAAGGGGTAATAGAAACGAAAATGGGCAAGGCCGGGGAACAAGGCCGCCAGGCGTGCCCGCCAGGCCCTAAGCAGCGGCTGGGCAGCCAGGAAGTCTTCTGGCCAGGCGGCGGCGCCCCAGAGCACCGAGCCCATCAGGCTAAAATCGCTGTAGCCGGGCTCAGCACCGGCAAAAAAAGCCTGGTCGCCAAGGCGGTTGGCAAAGCCATCCAGCACCTTATTGAGGGCACTGCGGTCGGCCTGTTGCGGGCAGTGCTCCAGAGCCATGCCGATCTGCGCTTCACGACTGGCCCGGAAATAGACCTGGTCTCCTGGGGTCAGCAAACCGTGGATCACCGGCAACAAGAACCAGCGCAGGCAGGGGTTAAGGTCACAGTTGCAGCTATCCATAAAGGCTTTGGCGGCAGCTTGGCCTTCGGGAAAGAGGCTGGGGCCATTGGGATATTGCTCTTCCAGGTAGCAGGCGATATCCCAGGATTCGTGGAGCACCTTGTCGCCGTCACACAGCACCGGCACCTTGCCCTGGCCGGAGGCGGCGATCAGCGCCTTGTCGTTGTAGCGCCAGGGGCGGGCGTCAAAGTCCAGGCCCTTGTGCCAAAGGGCGAGGTGACTGCGCCAGCAAAAGGGGCTGAAACGGCGCTCTGGGCTGGCACCGGCCAATTCAAACAGGATAAGAGACATCAAGACCTCCTTGAGATGGGCCTAGCATAACCCCTGGCGCTGCAATTAACACCGCCCTCCCCCAGCCCGCTTCTCGTGCGCCAGCCATAAAAAAACCCGACCGAGGTCGGGTTTTTTCAAGAAGGCCACAATCTTATTTGATTTTGGCTTCTTTGTAGGCAACGTGCTTGCGCACAACCGGATCGTACTTTTTGATTTCCATCTTTTCCGGCATGTTGCGTTTGTTTTTATCGGTGGTGTAGAAGTGACCGGTACCGGCAGTGGAAACCAGCTTGATCTTCTCACGAATACCTTTTGCCATGGTTTACCCCTTAAATCTTCTCACCACGGGCACGCAGGTCAGCCAGTACGGCGTCGATGCCCTTCTTGTCGATAATACGCATACCCTTGGTGGACAGGCGCAGCTTAACGAAACGGTTTTCGCTGGCTACCCAGAAACGGTGGGTTTGCAGGTTAGGCAGAAAACGGCGACGGGTCTTGTTGTTAGCGTGGGAAACGTTGTTACCCACTACCGGACCCTTGCCGGTTACTTGGCATACTCGGGACATTGTCAATAATCTCCAAAAACATCAGCTCGAGCGATTATCACCTCGAGGCCGTCGCCTCAGGCGCAGAGAGGGCGCAATTTATACAGAAAAGCGCCGGCAAGATCAAGAAAGATCACAGCCAGCCGCGTTCCGCAAAGGAAATGGCCTCTCCATCTCCAATCACCAGATGGTCCAGCACCCGCACATCCACCAGCCCCAGAGCCGCACCCAGGCGCTCTGTCAGCTGTCGGTCGGCCCGGCTGGGCTCAGCGATCCCGGAGGGGTGATTGTGCACCAGGATCACTGCGGCAGCATTGGCCGCCAGCACCGCCTTTACCACCTCACGGGGGTAGACGGCAGCGGCGTCCAAGGTGCCGAAAAACAGCTCGTGCAGTTTAATGACCCTGTGCTGGGAGTCCAGCAATAATAGGCAGAATAGCTCTCTGGGCTGGTCCCGCAGACGGCTCAGCAGGTAATGGCGCACATCATCGGGGCAACTCAGCACCGCTTCGCGGCTCAGCTTTTCGCCTAAAAAGCGGCGGGTCAGCTCCACCGCCGCCTGCAGCTGGGCGAACTTGGCCAGCCCCAGGCCGGGGGCCTGACAAAACTGCTCAAGCTCGGCGTTAACCAGGTTGCGCAGGCCGCCAAATTGGCCCAGCAGCTCCCGGGCCAGGGTTACTGCGTCCTTGCCGCTGATGCCCACCCGTAAAAAGATGGCCAGCAGTTCGGCATCGCTCAGGGCCCCAGGGCCTTGGTGCAGCAGTTTTTCCCGTGGCCGCTCGGCCTCGGGCCAATCTGTTATTGCCATCAGCCCTCCCTGGCCGGCCTTGACCGGCCCTAGATGCGAAAACTCCCCACCAGCTGGCCCAGGGTCTGATTGGCCTGGGCCAGCTGGCTGCCATTGTCCTTGGCCTGGTCGGCGCCCTTGGCCAGGTGCTCGACGATCTCGGAGATGGCCGTCAAATTGCGGTTAATCTCCTCGGAAACGGCATTCTGCTCCTCGGCGGCGGAGGCTATCTGCATGTTCATCTCATTGATGGTGCCCACGGCCATGGCTACCACGTTGAGGGTCTCCACCACCTTGTTGGCCTCTGCCATGGTCTGCTGGCTGCGCAGCTGGCTGCCTTGCACCACGTCCACCGCTTTTTTGACGCTGCTCTGCAGGCTTTGCAGCATGGTGCCGATCTCCACCGTGCTCTGCTGGGTACGGGCCGCCAGGTTACGCACTTCGTCGGCCACCACCGCAAAGCCACGGCCCTGGTCGCCTGCCCTGGCCGCTTCGATCGCGGCGTTGAGGGCCAACAGGTTGGTCTGTTCGGCGATGGCGGAAATCACCTCCACCACCTGGGAGATCTTGTCGGTATCCTGGTCCAGGTCGTTGATCACCCGCCCGGCTTCCCCTACGTCTTGCACCAGGCCGTCGATGCTGGCGATGGCGGTTTGCACCACCTGGGTAGCCTTGGCCGACTCCCGGTCGGCATGGGCGGTGGCGTCGGCGGCGCGGCTGGCACTGCTGGCCACTTCCTGGGCGGTGGCGCTCATTTCGGTAACAGCGGTCACCACCTGTTCTGTCTGTTGGCGGTGGCGCTGCATCTGCTGTTGGTTGTCCTGGGATTGGCGGTGGATGACATCGATACTGCCGGTGATTTTGCCGGTCACTCCGGCCACGTCACCGATGGACTGATGAATTTTGGCCACAAAACGGTTGAAGGCATCAGCCAGGCGCCCCAGTTCGTCCCGACTTTGCACACTCAGGCGGCGGGTAAGATCGCCTTCCCCCTGGGAAATGTCATCGAGGTTGGCCAGCAACTGCTGCAAGGGGCTGTTGATGCCCGACGCCAACCACAAGGCAGCCAGGGCCACCAGGGCGGCCAGCACCAAAGAACCTATCACCATGGACATTACCAGGCCCCGGAACCGGCTCTCTTCCTGAGCTCTGAGGGTATTGACCTGTTCGTCCACATTGTCGATGTAAAAACCGGTGCCAAGCACCCATCCCCACTTGGGCAAACTGACTCCAAGGGCCAGCTTGGGCTCTTCGGTGCCCTTGGACGGCTTGTTCCAGTAAAAACGGCTGAAGCCGTCACCCTTGTTGGTGCTGTCGAGGATGTCCTGGATAACGCTGTTGCCCATCTTATCTTTCATGGTCAGCAGGTTCTGGCCTTCGAGCTTGGCATTGGCGCCGTGTACCAGGTTGACGCCGTTTTGGTCATAGACGTAAAAGTAACCGTCGTCTTGGTATCGCAGCCGGCGCAGCACCGCCTTGGCCTGCTCACGGCTCTGGGGGCCGTCTTGCTGGTAGAAAGGTTCGATGGCGGTCGTCGCCAGGCGCAGGTAGCTGGTGAGCTGGGCTTTGTGGTCATCCATCATCTGGCTGCGTACTTGCGCCAGGCTGCTCTCCAACTCGCCGCTTTGGCGCCACCAGAGTTGCAGATTGGACACCAGTGACACCAATAGCACCGGTACCACCGCCAGCAGGATGATTCGAATTTTGATTGGCAAGCTACCCATAGAGCCTCCAGATAAAGGTTCCCTGTTTTGCAACGACACCAGAGGGGGGAACTTAAGGGTAGACGAGGCTAGCGGCCAAATATGCTATCTTAGCGGCCTTCAACAGGCTGGAA
Organism: Gallaecimonas xiamenensis 3-C-1; assembly: GCF_000299915.1. Classification (NCBI taxonomy): domain Bacteria; kingdom Pseudomonadati; phylum Pseudomonadota; class Gammaproteobacteria; order Enterobacterales; family Gallaecimonadaceae; genus Gallaecimonas; species Gallaecimonas xiamenensis. Next base: position 69,403 of record NZ_AMRI01000002.1, on the reverse strand, counting down.
GGTGACCATGACCCTCTCTCAAAAACGCATACTGCTGGGTATCGGTGGCGGCATCGCCGCCTATAAGAGTGCAGATCTGGTCCGGCGCCTGAAAGAAAGGGGCGCCCAGGTGCGGGTGGTGATGACAGATTCGGCCAAGGAATTCATCACGCCCCTGACCCTGCAAGCCCTGTCCGGCAACCCGGTGGGTGACAGCCTGTTGGACCCGGCCGCCGAAGCGGCCATGGGCCATATCGAGCTGGCCAAGTGGGCCGATCTGATCCTGATAGCCCCGGCCACCGCCAACCTGTTGGCCCGTATTGCCCAGGGTATGGGGGACGACCTGCTCACCACCCTGGTGCTGGCCTCCAGCGCCCCCTTGGCGGTGGCGCCGGCCATGAACCAGCAGATGTACAAGGCCCAGGCCACCCAGGACAACCTGGCCCTGCTACAACGCCGTGGCGTGCACATCTGGGGCCCCAATGGCGGCGAACAGGCCTGTGGCGATGTGGGCCCGGGCCGCATGCAGGAGCCCCTGGAGCTGGTAGCCCAGGCCGAAGCCCTGTTCGGCCCCCAGCCCCTGTTAGGTCGCCAGGTGGTGATCACCGCCGGCCCCACCCGCGAACCCCTGGACCCGGTGCGTTACCTGTCCAATCACAGTTCCGGCAAAATGGGCTTTGCCCTGGCCGAAGCCGCCAAAGCCCTTGGCGCCGAGGTCACCCTGGTCAGCGGCCCGGTGAGCCTGGCCACACCGGCCGGGGTCAGCCGCCTGGATGTAGAGTCGGCGTTACAGATGCGTGATGCCGCCCTTGGCGCGGCCGCCGGCTGCGACATTTTTATCGGCTGCGCCGCCGTGGCCGACTATCGTCCGGCCAGCAGCCAGCCCCAGAAGATCAAGAAAAGCCAGGACAAACTGACGGTGGAGATGGTGAAAAACCCCGACATCATCAGCGAAGTGGCGGCCTTGGCGGCCCGCCCACGGCTGGTGGTGGGCTTTGCCGCCGAAACCCAGGACGTGGAGCACTACGCCCGCGACAAATTACAGCGCAAGGGCCTGGACCTGATCGCCGCCAATGCCGTAGGCGACGGCCTGGCCTTTGGCCAGGACGACAACCAGCTGACCCTGATCACCCCTGACCGCCAGCTGCCCTTGCCCAGGGCCAGCAAGCGAGACCTGGCCCGGCAACTGATGGCCGAATTGGCAACCCTTTTGAGTGAGAAAGCATGAAGACCCCGATCCAACTGAAAGTCCTCGATCCCCGCGTCGGCACCGAGTTCCCTCTGCCCGCCTACGCCACCGACGGCTCTGCCGGGCTGGACCTGCGCGCCGTTATCGACGGCCCCATCGAACTGGCGCCGGGCCAGACCACCCTGGTACCCACCGGTCTTGCCATTTACATCCAGGACCCGAACCTCTGCGCCACCATTTTGCCCCGCAGTGGCCTTGGCCATAAGCACGGCATAGTGCTGGGTAACCTGGTGGGGCTGATCGACTCCGACTACCAGGGCCAGCTGATGGTGTCGGTCTGGAACCGAGGCAATGACAGCTTCACCATCGCCCCCGGTGAACGCATAGCCCAGCTGGTGTTTATGCCGGTAGTGCAGGCCGAATTTGCCCTGGTGGACGACTTTCAAGCCACCGAACGCGGCGAAGGGGGCTTCGGACACTCTGGACGGCACTGAGTGGTGCTTTTTTCCTTCCTGAACACAAGATAAACTAGTCATACCTTTGAGGGGTCGCGCCTGCGACCCCTGCTTCATCTTGCAGGGAAGTTGTAACCATGGCCAACGCCAAAGTCAGCCGCCGAGACCAAATCCTCCAAAGCCTGGCCCAAATGCTGGAAACCCAAGCAGGGCAACGCATTACTACGGCCAAACTGGCCGCACAGGTGGGTGTCTCAGAAGCGGCGCTGTATCGCCATTTCCCCTCCAAGGCGCGGATGTTCGAAGGATTGATCGATTTTATCGAGGAATCCCTCCTCTCTCGTATCAACCTCATCATCAAGGACGAAAAGGACACCCTGACCCGCATTCATCATCTACTGCACCTGCTGCTGACCTTTGCCGAGAAAAATCCCGGTCTTACCCGTATCATTAACGGTGACGCCCTGCAGGGCGAACAGGAGCGCCTGCGCGACCGTATCGAGCTGCTGTTTCAGAAACTGGAAACCCAGCTTAAGCAAATCCTGCGCGAGCGCCGCCTAAGGGAAGGGAAAGGCTTTTCAGTCGATGAAGGGGTCCTGGCCAATCTGTTGTTGGCTTTCGCCGAGGGCCGTATCGGGCAGTTCGTGCGCTCCGGATTCAAACACCAACCCACCGAAGGTTTTGCCGCCCAGTGGCAGTTGATAGAACAACAACTGCTCTGAGCCTTGGCAGGGAGCCTTCATCGTTATCTCAAGGAGAGACAATGCAAACTGAGCAACAAGACATCATCCAACGCCTGAGCCTGCCCCTTTTCCAAGCCAAAGGCTGGATGAAGCTGGTCGGCGTGATCGCCATCATTTCCGGCGCCCTGCAAGCCCTGTCCATCGTGGGTATTCTCTGGGCCTGGCTGCCGATCTGGACCGGCGTCCTGCTGTTCCAAGCCGCCAGCGCCATTGAAGCGGCCCAGCGCAGCGGTTCTGCCGAAGGCATGACCGAGGCCATGAACAAACTCAAAACGTTTTTCACCATTTCCGGCGTCATGGTGCTGATCGGCATCATCCTGACCGTGCTGTTCATGCTGTTCGGCGGCATGGCCATGCTGGCCGGCATGAGCCACATGGGCTACTAAGCCAGTACCCATGAAAAAGGCGCCTCAGGGCGCCTTTTTTGTTAGAAGCGGTAGCTGGCCGACAGGTAAAGGCGCCGGCGCTCCCCGGGGAACTGGCCGGTGCGTCCCAGCAGGCCGCTGACCGCGTAGGCCTTGTCGAAGAGGTTCTTGACGTTGAGCTGGAACTGCCAGGCCTGCCAGTGGGTCTGCCAGGAAGCATCGAACACCGTATAGGCCTTGATGCGGTTGCCGTCCTGGTCAAACTGCTCCGACACGTAATCGGCACCCAAGGCGATGGCCGAGTCGATGGCGGTGATGTCATAGCGGGTCCAAAGCCCGAACTGATGGCGTGGTGCGTTGGCAAAGCGTTTGCCAACAGAGCGGCTGATACCACTGCTGGCTTCTTTAACTACGGCGTCGTTATAGGCGTAGTTGGCGTTCAGCACCCAGTTGCTGGCAATGTCACCCAAAAGGTCCACCTCGAACCCCTTGCTGCGTACCTTGCCAAGGGCCATCAGACGATCGCTGTCGCTTGGGTCGGTCTGCAATATGTTTTTGCGCTCGATATGGTAGGCAGCCAGGTTAAGGTTGATGGCGCCGTTCAGCCAGTCGCTGCGCAGCCCCGCTTCCCATTGTTTGCTCAGCTCGGGGTCGAAAGGGCCACCTTTGCTTTGTTGCTGGCTGGACAGGTCTTGGGGGCTGTAGCCGGTGGCCAGGTTCACATAGGGGTGCAGCTGCTCGCTGAGCTGGTAGGTACTGCCCAACCGGTAGGACCATCCCCTGTCGTGGAAACTTTCCTCGCCGCCGCCGATATTGTCTTTCAGCTTGTCTTCGAAGCCGTCCAGGCGAACGCTGCCCACCAGGTCCCAGGCGTCGGTCAGCCGCCACTGGTCTTGCACATAGACCCCATAACGTAAACTGCGGGCCTTGGAGTCGGTCACCAGGCGCATCCGGTAACTGGCCGGGTCGGTAACGCCGTACTGGGGGTCGCTGTAGCTGATACCAACAACGCCGTCGGCGGTCCTGGCCCTTTGGTAGTAGAAGTCTTCATCCTGGCGGGCCAGATCGCCCCCCAACAGCAGGGTGTGGCTGCCCAGCTCGGCAACCAGGTTACCGGTCAGGGACCCGGCGCTGTTGTCCCGGGTCTGGTCCCGGTACTGGCGCTCGGCGTAGTCCACCAGGCCATCACCGTCACTGTCATCGGCGCTGGCCGGTTCGTGGTATTGCTGGCGCTCGGTATTGTCGAAATAGCGGACCGTCAGGTTGCTGGACAGCCAGTCGCTGAGATCATGGTCGAGCCTGGCCTGGTAGACGGTGGCGTCCAGGCTCAGAAAGTCGGACGCCTCATTGGCGTTCCAACGGGCATCGGCCAGGAAGTTCCCCTCGGCGTCGGCGGGAATACCCCTAAGGCGGGCACCACCCTGGTGCTGCGTCACATCGGTCAGCTGCAGGGTAAGGGTACTGTCCTGGCCCAGATCCAGGGCGTAGCCCCCATCCAGGACACGGCGCCTGTTGTCGGTGTTCCAACGATAGGGGTTTTCATGGTCTTGGTAGAGCCCCAGTCGGTAGCGCTGATCCGCTGCCTCGGTCAGGGGGCCGGACAGCTCCAGGCTGCCACTGACAAAATCCTGGTTGCCGGCAGTGAACTTCAGGCGGTTATCGTGCTGGTAGCCGGGTTTCTTGGTGACGTAGTTGATAAGGCCGCCGGGGTCGCCGGCCCCGTACAGGGCGCCGCTTGGGCCCTTGAGCACCTGCACCTGCTCGATATTGAACAGCTGCGGCGTGGACACGTCCGCATAGGGGTCACCCCTGACACCGTCATAGCGCACCTCGTTTTGGCGAAAACCCCGGAACGTCACGGACGCATAGTTGTACTGGCTGACACCGCTGACAGACCGGTACAGGTCCGTCACCTCTAGGGCCGCCTGATCTTCAATCAGCGACAAAGGCAGGATCTGCACCGACTGGGGGGTACGTGCCAGAGGGGTGTCGGTCTTGGTGGCCAGGGAGCCGTCATCAACCCGGTAAAGGGACTGGGCCCGGCCGGTGACGGTAATGCGTTCGAGGTTGTCTTCGGCGCCCAAGGCCTGGGGCCCAAACAGGGCGCTGGCCACGGCCAGGGAGAGGAGAGTCCGAGCGTTCATGTAGGCGGCTTGCTATCTATACGGCAGAAGCACGACACCTTAAATAAAAACAATTCTCAATTCAATATTTGACGACAGATAAAAAGAAAGGCCAGAAAAGGTAGCTTTTCTGGCCGTCGGTCTTACAGACTTTGAAAAAGGGCCTGGGCCCTGAACATCCTTGTTTCAATGCAACGCTGGTCAGACACCGTAACTTGCACGATAGTTCCGCACCGCTTGCAAAGCCTCTTGCATGTCCGGTTTTTGCTCCAGATAGCTGATGAGGTCGGCCAGGGTGATGATGGAGATCACCTGGCAGCCGAAGTCCCGCTCCACTTCCTGGATGGCAGAGAGTTCACCCTTGCCTTTTTCCTGGCGGTCCAGGGCAATCAGTACCCCGGCCAGTTCGGCCCCTTCGGCCTGGATAATGTCCATGGACTCGCGGATGGCGGTGCCGGCGGTGATCACGTCGTCCACTAGCATCACCCGGCCCTTGAGGGGGCTGCCCACCAGGCTGCCGCCTTCGCCGTGCTCTTTTTTCTCTTTGCGGTTAAAGCAGTAGGGGTAGTCTTTGTCGTGGTGATCGCTCAGGGCCACGGCGGTGGTGGTGGCGATGGGAATGCCCTTGTAGGCCGGGCCGAACAGCAGGTCAAAGTCGATACCGGCATCCATCAGGGCGTCGGCATAGAAGCGGCCCAGCTTGGCGAGATCGCGGCCGGTGTTAAAGAGGCCGGCGTTGAAAAAATATGGGCTCTGGCGGCCGGACTTGAGGGTAAAGCTGCCAAAGCGCAGCACCTGGCGCTCGATGGCAAATTCGATAAAGGCTTTTTGGTAGGCTTTCATGATGTCGGTCCCATAAAAAACGGGGCCAATGCCCCGTCAATAACAATCAAACCAGCGCGGCGCGCTGCGCGTCGAACAGATCCCGGATGCCGTTCTCGGCCAGCTCCAGCATGGCGTTGAGATCCTGGCGGCTGAAGGGCTCGGCCTCGGCGGTGCCCTGCACCTCGATCATGCGGCCATCTTCGGTCATCACCACGTTCATGTCGGTCTCGGCGCTGGAGTCTTCCACGTAGTCCAGATCGCAAACGGCGTTGCCGGCCACCATGCCCACCGATAGGGCCGCTACCCATTGCTTGAAGGGATTGGCCTTGACCATTTTCTTGGCCAGCATCCAGCTCAGGGCGTCATAGAGGGCCACGCAGCCACCGGTGATGGCGGCGGTGCGGGTGCCGCCGTCGGCCTGGATCACGTCGCAGTCGACGGTGATGGTCACGTCACCCAGCTGGGTGAGATCCACAGCGGCACGCAGGCTGCGGGCGATCAGGCGCTGAATTTCCATGGTCCGGCCGGACTGCTTGCCACGGGCCGCTTCACGGTCGTTACGGGTGTGGGTGGCGCGGGGCAGCATGCCGTATTCGGCGGTGACCCAACCCTGGCCCTTGCCTTTAAGCCAACGGGGCGCCCCTTCCACCACGGAGGCGGTGCACAGCACCTTGGTGTTGCCGAACTCCACCAGTACCGAACCTTCGGCATGGGCGGTGAAATTGCGGGTAAGGGTGACCTGGCGGGTCTGGCTGGGGGTTCTGCCGCTGTGTCGCATGGCTGGTCCTGGCTGTAAAAGGTGGCGCCATTATAGGGGAACTGGCCGCCATCGGCCACGGCCTGGGCCCTGCCGGGCTTTCACAAGGCCGGCCAAGTCTGGGTATACTGGGGTCAAATCGCGAAGGAATCCTTATGACCTACAGCATGACCGCTTTTGCCCGCAAAGATGTGCGGGCCGACTGGGGCAACGCCTCCTGGGAAATCCGCTCGGTAAACCAGCGTTACCTGGAAACCTACCTGCGCCTGCCCGAATCCTTCCGGGGCCTGGACCCTGTGCTGCGGGACAAACTGCGGGCCAAGCTCAACCGGGGCAAGGTAGAAGTGCAGCTGCGCTTTGAAGCGGCCGCCGCCGACGCCAACACCCTGGCCTACAACGGCGCCCTGGCCGACATGCTGATGGCCCGCGCCAGCGAGCTGGCCGCCAAGGCCCCCCAATCGCAGATCAATGTGCTGGACGTGCTGCGCTGGCCAGGGGTGATGAACGCCCCCGAGGCGGATCTGGACGCCATCAGCGAAGATCTGCTGGCCGCCTTCGACGAGACCCTCAAGGACTTTATCGACGCCCGTGGCCGTGAAGGCAGCAACCTCAAAACCCTGATTGAAACCCGCCTCGACGGGGTACTGGGGGAAGTGGCCAAGGTACGCGAGCAGATGCCGCAGGTATTGGCCTGGCAGCGCGAGCGCCTGCTAAACCGCTTCGAAGAAGCCAAGGTGGAACTGGACCCGGCCCGCCTGGAGCAGGAAATGGTGATGCTGGCCAGCCGCGTTGACGTGGCCGAAGAGCTGGACCGCCTCGAGTCCCACGTCAAAGAAACCCGCAGCATCCTCAAAAAGGGCGGCGCCATAGGCCGGCGCCTGGACTTTATGATGCAGGAGTTCAACCGCGAGGCGAACACCCTGGGCTCCAAGTCCATCAACGCCGACATCACCGCCAGCTCGGTAGAACTCAAGGTGCTGATCGAGCAGATGCGCGAGCAGATCCAAAATATTGAGTGATGGCCGTATCCCTCCCTAAGGCCCCGCTCATGCGGGGCTTTTTTATGCAAAGGGCACAGCGTCATCGGCAATGAAAACCAACTAGTGGACACAAATAACACCTAAAAATGTCTTTTATGCTCACTTATGAACATTGCTATTATGTAGACTCTAATAACCCATATTGATGTCATTTACGTACACATAGCCTATGCAACAGAGCACCGCCATTGAGCGCCTAAGCGAGCAAGACCGCAATGGCCGATACGTGTTTGCCCACCGGGATCTGGCCAAGCTGTTCCCGGAGGATAACGCGCGGGCGTTACATGCCGGGTTGCAAAGGCTTACCAAGAGCGGCTTGCTCACCCGTGTTGCTAAGGGCGTTTATGTTTTTAGCAACTCACGGCACCTTGGGGCCGGCACCTTGGAGCAGATCGCCAAGACCCTGCGAAGAGGTGAGTACAACTATGTCAGCCTGGAGTCGGCGTTGTCGGAGTACGGCGTGATCTCACAGATCCCAATTGACCGCCTGACCGTGGTAACCACGGGGCGTAAGGGGGAATTTAAAACGCCTTTTGGCGTAATTGAATTTACCCATACCAAAAGGCCGGTCCGGCAACTTTTGCCAGGCCTTCGCTCCGTTGGGCGGCCATTGCGCCTGGCCACCAAAGCCAGGGCCTACGGCGACCTCAAACGGGTTGGCCGCAACACCCACCTCGTTGACCTGGATGAACTGAATGAAAATTGAAGCAGCCGATTTTGCAGCGCTGGTGGAGAGGGCCGTGGCCAATAGCCACCTCGCCCACATGCGCCCGGTGATCGAAAAAGAACTGCTCCATTACGACATTCTTTTCTGCCTGGACGCGGCCGGTTTACTGGACAACTTGGTCTTCCAAGGCGGCACCTGCCTACGCCTGTGCTACGGCGGCAACCGCTTCAGTGAAGATTTGGATTTCGCTGGCGGTAGCGGCTTTAGCAGCCAGGACATTGCACAAATCAAGACATGCCTTGAAGACTACATCGGTACCCGCTACGGCCTGGAAGTGAACGTAAAAGAGCCCGCATCGCTTCGCAAAGACCCAAGGTACGCCGAACTGGCCATCGACAAATGGCAGGTGTCCGTTGTCACCTCCCCTGGCCGTAAAGACGTACCGCAACAGCGCATCAAGATTGAAGTGGCCAATATCCCGGCTTATACCAAAGTGCCCCTGCCCCTTCGCAGCAATTACGATTTTCTGCCGGATGGCTACGAAGACACCCTGATCTATACCGAAACCCTGGACGAAGTGCTGGCAGATAAGCTCATCGCCTTACCTGCCACCCAGCGTTATATTCGCCACCGAGACATCTGGGATATTCCTTGGCTCTTGCAACAAGGGGCACAACTCAACCTCGATTTGGTTAGCCGCAAGGTGCAAGACTACCAACTGACCGACTTTGAAGACCGGCTCAACCAGCGCCGCCAGTCGTTGCCCCACATCCTGGCAGGGGGCGAATTTACCGCCGAGATGCGCCGTTTTTTGCCCAGCGATGTCTTCGACCGTACCTTGGGCCGCGACAAGTTCTTGGCCTATCTCAACCAAACCCTTGATAAGCTGCTGACCAAGCTGCAAAACAGGCTGGCTGGCAAGCCAAGTACCGGTGGCGACTTTGTTATGTGACTTGGCCTTTGCCACACCATCTAAGTCTAGGTTTCTATGGCAATATATGGCTTTGACATGCCCACATAGACCTCCGACATGGACGCCACCTTACTCAGTTACGAAGTCATAATGCCTGCCGTGCTTGTTGCCCTTGCCGACGGCAAAGAGCGCCCGTTGCGTGAGGTGTATGAGCAAGTCTGCCAGCACTACGCTTTTACTCCGGAGCAGTTGGCACAAACACTGCCAAGTGGCCGGCAGAGTAATGCACTGATGTTTAAACCTGCTCCATGCAGCTTTGCATATCAGCTCACACCCCGGTGACTCAGCGCTCCATTGAAAGTGGAACGGTCTGGTCCTCAAGTGCTGAGGCGTCTAGGGACGTTGATGGCTCGCCAACTGATAGATAACGACTTTATTTTAAATTAAGAAAAAGCAATTATCCTTTTGGCTGCCCCAAAGCAGGGAGTCCTCTGAGCTCCCAAGTTCCATCAACTTGCTCAACAAGGCCTAGTTTTGTTCAACTGGACGTTGAAGTAATCGAAGATCTACTGAGAGGCTTTCTGGGTGAAAACGGAACAAGCTCCCATACCTGAACTATCACCGGATGATTACGATGTGGCCCGACCTGAGCCATCAGCTCTCGTCGAGTCGCTGAGAGCCTTCGGATACAGCCTGCCTACCGCTATCGCCGACCTTGTTGATAACTGCATCTCTGCTGCGGCTAGGAATGTCTGGCTCAGGTTTGAATGGGATGGCGCTCATTCTTTCATAGCCATCAGGGATGATGGCGGTGGAATGACGGATGTCGAACTGGTGGCGGCCATGAGGCCAGGATCGAAAAGCCCCCTGGAAGACCGTGCCCCAGGTGATCTCGGCAGATTCGGACTGGGACTCAAGACCGCATCCTTCTCGCAGTGCAGGCGCCTTTCTGTTGTTACAAAGACGAAGGATGATCCCTGTGTGGCCCGCTGCTGGGATCTTGATTACATCAACACTGCCGGAGAGTGGCGTCTCCTCAAAAAGGTCAACCAGCATCGGCTCACAGGGGCAGGGGAAGAGATAGCCCAACAGGGGACGATTATCCTCTGGGAGGAAATGGATCGGGTTACCGGGTCTGCACGCACTGACGATAAGAGCGCCTACAACCGCTTTCTCGAAGCCATTGAGGAGGTCAAAGAGCACCTTGCGATGGTATTTCACCGCTACTTGGAAAAGCGGGGCGGTATCAATATCTTCATCAATGGCCGCCAGATAGGGGCCTGGGACCCGTTCCTGCGAGGGGAAAAGGCAACGCAGGAGCTCCCCTCGGAGAAGCTCTTCTGCAAAGGCGTTCATCTCACCGTTACACCTTACGTGCTTCCACATCAGTCCAAGCTGACCCAGGACAGGCATCGGGCAGCGGCTGGCCCCCAGGGCTGGAATGCTCAGCAGGGCTTCTACATTTATCGAAATGAACGTCTCCTCGTTCCTGGCGACTGGCTCGGGCTTGGTTTTCAGAAGGAGGAGCACCACAAGCTGGCAAGAATCCAGATCGACCTGCCCAACAATATGGACGATGAGTGGCAGATCGACGTAAAGAAATCCCGCGCCAGGCCTCCCGGCTACCTTCGCGCTGAGCTGAAAAGAATCGCCAAACTGACGCGAGAGCAGGCGGTTCAGATATATCGCCACAGGGGAAAGGTCATTGCCAGAAAGTCCTCCCAAGACCATGTTTTTCTTTGGCAGCAGAAGAGCAGACACGGGAAGTATTTCTACGAGATAAACCGTGAGCATCCTCTTATTCAGTCTTCCCTCCGCGAAATCGGGACCGACAAAATCGAGCCCATTCTGCGCCTGTTGGAGGAGACCATCCCTGCATCTCACATCATCATCACCAGTTCTGAAGAACCAGACAGGATGAGCAGCCCGCTTGAGGGCGCAAAATACGCAGAGGTCAGGCCTCTCCTGCAAAAGATTTACGACTCATTCCAGAAGAATGGCTTCAGCCGGGACGAAATATTTGACCGTCTCGCAACGATGGAGCCATTCAGTCAGAACCCTGAATTTATAGAAGCCTTTAGAGAAGAGCCCGAAGGAGGTATTTAGATGGATCAGTACGGATACGATGACGTTAAGGCCACGGTCATGAAAAGGCTTCGTAAAGAAGAAACCGTCACCTCTGAAAAAATTTCAAAAGAAATCAATGCGCTCCTCGACGCTTTTGAAGCGGCGGGGCTGGCTGAGGAAATCGACCGCAACCAGCTGTTCCGGGAAATCTCCAGTCAGGTCAGCGTATGGCAGCCTGATCCATCTGTATTACGCGACAGAAAACACAAGAACTGGCTTCCTGAACGTAAAACCGAGATCAACTGGGGGTTCTGGAAGCGTTATCGCCAGTATCTGGAAGAAGAAAAGAACTGGCCTCCTGTTGTTACCGGAAAGCTGGACCAAGTCACAGATGCAACCTTGGGCGATATTGGAAATCCTGCACAGTCAGGTGCATGGGACCGGCGGGGCATGGTTGTCGGTGACGTGCAGTCAGGAAAAACAGCAAACTACACAGGGCTTATCTGCAAGGCTGTAGACGCCGGGTACAAACTCGTCATTGTACTGGCCGGTATGACCAACGACCTTCGCAGTCAGACACAGTCCCGCCTTGACGCTGAATTTCTTGGTTTTGAAAGTGAACTTGGTAAGTTTCATGAAAACGGAAGCCGCATTGGGGTAGGAAAAATTGAAGACCACGGGCAGCTGATTGTTCAACCCCTCACATATAGCGCTCACGGTGGTGATTTCAGGTCCAGAAAGGGCACTAACTCACAGCTCGGGGGAAATCCTCTCCTTCTTGTCGTCAAGAAGAATACATCCGTTCTCAACCGAATACTGACATGGGTTGAAGGACAGGGCCAGACCAATCCCGAAACGGGTGAGAAAGTGGTCAACGGCATTCCTCTTCTGTTGCTGGATGACGAAGCTGATAACGCCTCTGTAAACACTAAAGATCCGGAAGAAGATCCTACTGCCATCAACCGAGCCATCCGGAAAATACTAAAAACGTTTTCCCAGAGCTCATATATCGGATATACAGCCACGCCTTTTGCTAATATTTTCATTCTGCCGCCTGATGAGGAGAGTGAAAAGTCGAAATATGGCGAGGACCTGTTTCCACGAAACTTTATCTACTATATCAATCCGCCGGATAATTATATCGGAGCTACGAAGGTTTTCGGGCTTTCAGAGAGCATCGACGGTCTGGCCCCCGTAGATAAAAGCCTTCCACTCATCAGGCACGCCGAAGATGCCGAGCAGTATTTCCCTGCAAAACACAAAAAGCACCTTCCGGTAGAAGGTCTTCCGGACACGATGATCGAGGCAATCCGAGCCTTCGTTCTTTCCTGCGCTGCTCGCCGGGTAAGGGGGCAGAAGAATGTTCACAATACAATGCTGATTCATGTGACCAGATTCAATGACGTCCAAGACAAGGTCATCGGCTTGGTCGGAGATGAACTTTTCAGTATTCAAAGAACGCTCGAATTTAATACTGGGCCGCAGTGGAAACAGCTTCTCGAGCAATTGAAGACACTCTGGGAAAACGACTTTGTTGTAAAAACGGCCTCGATCATGGAGCTGACAGGTGATCCGCTCATTACTCCGATCCAGTGGAGCGAGGTATCCCGAGAACTGACGGAGGCGGCGCTGAAAATCCAAGTCAGAGGTATTAATGGCTTGGCTGAAGGTGTTCTTGATTATGCCGAGCATCCTAAAGGACTGAATGTTATCGCGGTTGGCGGTGACAAGCTGTCCCGTGGTCTTACTCTTGACGGGCTGAGTGTCAGTTACTATACCCGACCGGCCAGAAACTATGACACCCTGCTTCAGATGGGGCGCTGGTTTGGTTACAGACCAGGATATCTCGATTTGTGCCGCCTTTATACCACCGAAGAAATTGAAGGCTGGTATCAGCATATCGCAGTAGCAACTGAGGAGTTGAAGCGCGAATTCAAGCTCATGGAGCTCAGTAATCTTACCCCTGAGGCTTACGGCCTGAAAGTAAGAACACATGCCAATGGACTAAGCATTACTGCCGCCAACAAAATAAGAAGCGGCAAAAAAATGCAGGTCACATTTGCCGATAGCCTAGCGCAGACGATAGTTTTTGATAAAAATTCCAAAACACAGGAAAACAACTTCAGACACATCGATAAATGGATTAGCGCTCTTGGGTCATTAAGTGCTCAGAAGAATAATAATTACCTCTGGTATGGTGTCCAGTCAGATCAAATTCACGAACTCCTTGCTGGTTTTAAGATCCATCCGTTCTCACGTGGTGCCGACCCTGAGCTCATCAGCCAATATATTGAGAAGGTCAATGACCTTGGAGAACTCAAGTCATGGACAGTGGCTCTGATATCCAGCGGTACCGCCAAAAACCACCACTCTGTCGGTGGGCACCAGACCGGGCTAACCGAGCGTACTGATGCACAGCCGGGCAGCAATCTTTATTGGATAAGAAATGCCAATATTATCAGTCCCGAGGATCAGTACTTGGATCTAGACGATGATGAATTTAAAGCTGCTCTGGCAAATACAATCGACGCTTGGAAAAGAGGTCAAACAAGACATAAGGAGGAGCCTACTTCACCAAACGGCCCGTTTATTCGTAGAGCAAGAAATCCACAGCGAGGCCTCCTGTTGATTTACCCGCTGGACCCCAGCGATGTGCTTCTGAAATCGAAGCAAATCACTAATATGCCCATCATCGGCATGGCCATGAGCTTCCCTGTCAGCGGTAACAGAACCACCGTCGAATATCAGGTCAATACCAAGTACTGGCTTGATCGCTATGGGGACGATGAAGACGATGTTTAAGGATCTATGGACTGACCTTGAAGCATCTGCGAGCCACAAGGCCGGACCAGGCACTGCCAGGCGCCTGGTCGGTTTGGATGCCATATGCCCCATGTTTATCGGGGTTAAGGCTCCCGCAATGTTGCGTACCTTCATTCTTGAGGTCCCAAGAGACAGTGCACCACTGCCCGATATCATACCTGTGTCGCGGGGGTTGCATTTCACGGTTCAGATCACGGGAGATGAAATTCTCCCGGGCCATGCGAGTCTGATGCTTTCCTCTTCAGCTGTTGCGTACAACGAGATATTTGCCTCTATCGCGGAAGACCTTTACAGCAAACTTCATTCTCTTACCAAGAGGAAAGAGGTTATTGCTGGTTTTCTCACCCGTGTTCGACTTTGGCAGGTGTTCTTTGAAAAACAGGGAGATGACGGTCTCTCAGAAGAAGCGCAGCGCGGTTTGTACGGCGAGCTCCGACTCCTCAAAGACCATGTATTCCCTTCCGCTGCCAGTCTGGAGAAGGCGGTGCTTGCGTGGACCGGTCCCAGAAGCAGGCAGCACGACTTTCAGTTTGGGTCTGCAGCTGTAGAGGTAAAAACCAGTGCTTCAAAACAGCATCAGAAACTCCAGATTACAAGCGAGCAGCAGCTTGACGAGACAACCGTCGGGGCGCTCTATCTGTATTACCTTTCTGTCGCTCTCATCGAGGGCGGGGCCGAGACGTTGCCGGCTCTTATTGATGACATCAGAGTCACTCTTTCACTCAAGTCGGGAGCCCTCTCAGAGTTTGATAATCTGCTGATCGAAGCAGGATATGTAGATTCACATAGAGCGAAATACGATCCCACCGGATACTCGGTCAGGGAGTCTGCAGTTTTTCTGGTAGAGAACGATTTCCCAAGAATCCGTGAGAGTGATATTCGCCTGGGTATAGGCGATGTGAAGTACTCGATCTCAGTTGCACAATGCAGAAGCCATGAAGTTCCCTTTTCAGAGCTTTCTGTAAAAATCGGGGAGGCCTGCAGATGAACGAAAAGGCCGGACTCAATTCATTCTGTGAGGACCTGTTGCAGGAGGTTCTTGTAGGGGCCGGTGATGCGGAAGACGGCGGGTTCAAGGTCGATCAGTTCACGCGCATGGTCGCGGACTACCTTATTGAAGCCGGAGAAGTCGAAGATGTAAACGTCTGCTTCTATAAGTCCCGAGGGATGCAGCTCAACGGCTACAACGTAAATCAGGACGAAGATTGTTTAGACATCTTTGTATCTGTGTTTAACCAGCAGACGCCCCCTGTTACTGTCACAAAAGCTCAGTGCGAAGCCGCTTTCAGGCAGGCGGAAACCTGCCTTCGCAAAGGGTTTACAGGCTTCCACATCACCCTCGAAGAGTCGTCGGAAAGCTACGATGCCTTTCAGAGAATCCATGAGCTCAAGGACAGCCTAGTCAGCTGCAGAATTTTCCTGCTGACGGATGGGATCGTTAATCAGGACGCCTTCCATCCGGAAGAGGGTGGCGATATCTCTGTCACGTTTCATGTGTGGGACGCTGCACGCCTGTATCGCCTTGCCAGTTCCGGGAAGAAATGCGAGCCGATTGAAATTAACTTCCCTGAAGAATTTGGCCAGAACATCCCCTGTCTTTCGCTGGCTGATCCAAAATCAGATTACAAAGGCTATCTTGCCGTTATCCCCGGAGAAATTCTTGCCGGTATCTACGAAAAGTACGGCCCACGTCTTCTTGAACGAAACGTCAGATCTTTTTTGCAGGCCAGGGGCAACGTCAATAAAGGGATCAGAAAAACTATTCTTGAGGAGCCTCATCGCTTCTTTGCCTACAATAATGGTGTTTCGGCAACCGCTGATGATATCGAATTCGACGAAGAAAACGGTTGCTCTATTTCAAAGATCCGTAATTTGCAGATCGTGAACGGCGGTCAGACCACCGCCTCTCTTTACTATACGGCCAGAAAAGACAAAGCTGATCTGCAGGGGATTTTTGTTCAGGCAAAAATATCTGTTATCCCTGAAGAGCATCTTGAGCATATCGTTCCGCTCATCTCACGATTCGCCAACAGCCAGAACAAGGTAAACGATGCGGATTTCTACGCTAATGACCCATTCCACGTAGAAATTGAAGGTCTCTCCCGGACAGTGTGGGCCCCTGCAGTTGATGGCTCCAGCAGACAGTCCAAGTGGTTTTACGAGCGGGCAAGAGGGCAGTATCTTGACGCTAAGGCCAGAGAAGGCACCCCAGCCAGAAAACGGCAGTTTGATGCGATGTACCCCACGCGCCAGAAATTTACAAAGACCGACCTGGCGAAATACGAAAATACCTGGATGCAGCTCCCGCACATCGTCAGTCTGGGAGCGCAAAAGAACTTTAATGACTTCGCCATCAGACTGAAGGAGCGCGGACGCGTTGATGTTGACGCTCGATACTTTGAGCACTTGATCGCCAAAGCCATAATGTTCAGCAGAGCTGATCGGATTGTCCGCAATCAGAATTTTGGTGGATACAAGGCAAACATTGTCACATACACAATAGCTTGGATATCCAATTACACAGCCCAGCGTATTGATCTGGACAGTATCTGGAAGAACCAAGATATATCAGTGGCGCTCCACAATACTATACGTGATGTCTCAACAGCTGTTCAACGCGTTATCGTTAGCCCTCCAAACGGCAAGAACGTGACAGAATGGTGTAAACGTAAAGAGTGCTGGGAGAAAGCTAAAGATCTGAAAATCAGCCCTGATCCTGAACTAGAGCAGGAGCTCATTGACGTATCCAGGAGGGTAAATCAAGCGAAGGGGAATCAGGGCGTAAGTGCTCCCAACCAGCAGGAACAAAGCCTGATCGACCAAGTCACTGCCGTACCGGCTGATATATGGTTTCAGATCTCAAAATGGTCAAAGGAAACTGACAATCTTCAACCATGGCAACGAAGCCTTGCTTTTTCGCTTGGGAAGCTGATGAGCCGATCCGGCAACGTCAGTATCAAGCAGGCAAATCATGGCGCCGTCATTCTCGAAGAAGTGCAGCGCCTTGGTTTCAAAATAAAATAAGAACGCTGACTCGATCTTCATATCAAGTTAGTATAAATATCCAATTTATCTTTCACTACTTATATAGCATTTAAAACAGGAATACGTTTCCTTATTTAACATTAAACGGGAAGGTTAGTTTCAGACTTTCAAAAACTCTGAAAACAACCTCCCCTATTTTATTCGCAAGTAATGGTGGCACGGCATTCCCAACTTGAACGTACTGCTGTACCTTACTGCCTTCAAAGAAGTAGTCATCGGGAAATGTTTGAATTCTTGCAGCTTCCCTTACAGTAAAACTTCTGCACTGACCTGGATCGGGGTGTATGAAGTAATGCCCATCTTTACTGATGTGGCTGGTTATAGTACTTGCTGGATGCTCGGCACGCTGAACCTTGAAACGGTCAATAAATGACTTTCTGTTGTTGTGGGCAGGAAGCAAGCCAACCTTTTCAAGCTCATCAAGATCGATCTGTTCTCTGAACTGCTTCTTGCCTTTCGCATACATTTTCCTGACGGCTATTGCATAGCAGGCTGCAAATACATAACGCCCAAGATCTGTATCCATGTGACCTCTAGGATCGCTGTTCAGAAGCTCATAGTCAGGCCACTTTCCGCGACACCAAGTGTTGAGATGTGTTTCAGAGAAACTTTTCGGTGGTGCCTCAACCCATGCGTAACCATTGTTGAAATCGCTGTGCCTCTGAGCCTTGTGAGCAGATTCAAGAATATCTTTGATATCACCGTATAGCTCTGCTCTGTCATTGTCATTGCAACTCATGCACTCATCTATGATTACGCTTATTCTTGATTTTATCGCCTCAGTTTGTTCCGACAAGGCTCGCTGCCATTTGGGACTGTTTTCTTTATCATTCCTTACATGCAAGGGGCGCTTTCTTTCCGGCGTGAACAGTCCCGTAAGGTAACTTCGGTGAGGGGGAATATCACTTATTGCCTCTAATACATCTGTCTTCTTTGACTTTTCCATTTTTATCTGAGAAAGAAGGTCTTTAAGATCTATTTTTCCGATCAGGTCCTTCCTTATTCCCAAAAGAATAACCCGTTCTCTGTGCTGTGGAACGCCATAGTCTGAAGCCTTGATCACAAAGTCTTTTGGATCCAGATTTTCCAATTCTTCAGGACTGCCATTGAAATGACATTTTTCAGCGTCAACCAAAGAACAAATCATATATTGCTTGTCCGAAGTAGGCTGATAATCTGTCCTTGTACTTTTATCAATGGCCTCATGTGGGGAATGCAGATCTTGTACAATCCTCTTCCATACCAGCTCAACATCCCCATTTTCATTTTCAAACTTGGCGGATAGCATGCCCTTTACGTTTTCCATGACGAAAATGGCGGGGCTGGTCCTATCCAGAATTTTCAGATACTCGAGGTATAGCCAGCTTCGGGGATCGTCCATGAGAGTCCACTTCTCACCGGCCGTGCGGATATTATTAACAACGTTGCCTTTTGTCCTTCTGATCCGTCCGACGTTCGAATAGGCCTGGCAAGGCGGTCCACCTATCAAAACAGCATGATTCACACCCTCATGAGATTTTTCATGCTCACTCAATCTGGCACTCAGAGGGCGAAAAAGGATAGTTTCTTCGTCGTTACTGCCACCTAGTTCGATGCACCTGGCTTCTTGAATTGCATGCCATAACGCTTCAAGTATCTCCCGCTTTTCCTTTCCATAGTTTATTGAGTAACAAAAGACCTCCCATTCTTCAGCAAACTCTCGAAGAAGTAAGGCATCCAGTGCAGTTAAACGACCTTCCGAGTCTCTGATCTTCTCCAGCTCAGCGAAGGAATCACAACTCGGGGAAAGTTCCAGTAAACGTCCAAGCAGCATTGCAGGCTCTCTAACCAACCCCTTGTCCTTTGCCTTGACATAGTCCACGTAAACTCTGGGGAGCTGTTTGTGCTTTCTGCCATAAGTGAACCAACGAAGAAAGGCGCGCAATTTTAGAGTTGCACAGGCTGACTCGTCCTTCTCCGCAGACATGACGATCTTGAAAGGGTAGGTCTCCTCGCCCTCGGTCTGGAACGAAGAAAATCCTTCCGCGAGGCCGCCAGGACCGGCAAAAATATCGATGACGGGGATCTGCTGATGCAATCGAGTTACCTACTATATGCTTGCAGCCAGGCGTCTCAGATAGACGCCCGACAAATGATGGTCCAGGATAACGAGATGACTGACGTGCTGTCCAGACAAGAACGCTCAAGACTGATGTCAAAAGTCAAGGGACGTCACACCAAACCGGAGATGATAGTCCGCAAGGCTCTTCACGCAAGAGGATTCAGGTACCGCCTGCACGATAGGAGGATTTTTGGTCACCCGGACCTTCTCCTGCCCAAATACCATGCAGCCGTTTTCGTACACGGCTGCTTTTGGCATCACCATGAGAGGTGTAAGTTTGCTTATATGCCTAAATCCAAAGTCGATTTCTGGCAGGCAAAATTTGTGGCCAATAGAGAAAGAGACCTCAAGGTACAAGCAAGGTTGCTCACCGAAGGCTGGCGTGTACTTGTTATCTGGGAGTGTGCGCTGAAAGATGCCGGACAGCTGGAGGCGTCACTCTTGAGGATTGAGCATTGGCTCAAATCGAAAAGTCTGTACGAAGAGATAGCCTGACGCCAAACGTATAGCCAATGTAGGTAATTGATAGCTCACGATACCCTAGGCGCAAATGAGATCCGTGTCTGTCAGCTTGCCGACTGTGCCAGCAGACAGCCAATCACGCCTAGCCTCAGTTATCTTTACTCTCAAAAGCCCGGCAATGCCGGGCTTTTTTATTGCGCGTCAATCTCAACTCTTTTGCATGTAATCGAGGGTGAGGTTGGAGAGCAGTTTTACCCCCAATTTCATGCCGGCGTCGTCCACATAAAAATCCGGGGTGTGGTGGGAGGGGGCTTTGTCCTCGGGTACGTCCAGGGATTTGCCGCCGACGAACAGGAACAGGCCCGGAACTTTTTCCTGGTAGAACGAAAAGTCCTCGGCGCCGGTTACGGCCTGGGCTTCTTTGACGTGGCCTTCCCCTGCGGTGCGGCTTAAGGTGGGCAGCATCTTGGCCATCAGCGCCGGGTCGTTGTAGGTGATGGGGTAGGAGTCGCCATAGGGCATGGTCAGGGTAGCGGTGGCGCCCATGCTGTCGGCAATGCCTTTGACCTTACGGGCCATGGCTTCATACACCAGCTCTCGCGCCTTGGGGTTGAGGGTGCGCACTGTTCCGGCCAAGTCTACCTCGGCAGGGATGATGTTGGTGCGGTTACCGCCTTTGATCATGCCCACGCTCACCACGGCGCCATTGTCGATGACTTTCACTTCACGGCTGACGATGGTCTGCAGCGCCATCACCATTTGCGCCGAGGTCACCACAGGGTCGACGCTCATCCAGGGGTAGGCGCCATGGGATTGCTTGCCGTGCACCTCGATTTTGAACGGGTCCACCGCCGCCATCACCCCGCCGGCGCGGTATTTGACGGTGCCGATATCGGTCTGGGAATTGATGTGCAGGCCGAATACCACGTCCACGTCGGGGTTCTTCAGTACCCCTTCTTTGACCATCAGCTTGGCGCCGCCCTCTTCACCCACCGGCGCACCTTCTTCGGCGGGCTGGAAGATAAATTTCACCTTGCCCTTAAGCTCGCCCTTCATGGCCACCAGCACCTTGGCGGCGCCCATCAGCATGGCGATATGGGTGTCGTGGCCGCAGGCATGCATCACCGGCACCGCTTCACCGTTGTATTCGCCGGTGACTTCGGAGCGGTACGGCAGGTTGTTCACTTCCTTGACCGGCAGGGCGTCCATGTCGGCGCGAAGGGCCACCACCGGGCCTGGCTTGCCGCTGTCCAGCACCGCCACTACCCCGGTTTTGGCAACGCCGGTTTGCACCTCAAGGCCCAGGCTTTTCAGGTACTTGGCCACATAAGCGGCGGTTTTAAATTCGCGGTTGGACAATTCCGGGTGCTGGTGGAAATGGTGGCGCCACTCCACTACCTGGGACTGAACCTGGTCGGCCAGTTGGTCTACGGAGTTCGCCCAAACGCTGCTGCTGGCCAGCAAGCTGAGTGCAAAAATGCCTTTTGATTTCATTATGTTGTGACCTCTATGCCTGGAAGTGCTGTTCCCAGGCTACTACAGCTTTTCAGGCCCAGCTAACAGGACAGGCCCAAATGCCAGTCCCAAGGGGATAAGCGGTTTGAGATGACAAGCACCATTTCAGGGATCCTCGAAGTGCTATTCCCTTGGCGCGGCCCCTGTGTGACTTTTCCGCAACAATTTAAAAAAACTCAAGGAGCGAGTGATGACCAAAAGCATCATCGCGGCAGTGGGCCGAGGTGGCACCAACCGCAGGGACGACGTCCTGACCGTGCAAACCCTGCTTAACCGCCAGAAGACACCGACCTTCTCGGTACAGTTGAAAGAAGACGGCATGATGGGCCCCAAAACCCTGGCCGCCATAGAGCAATTCCAGCGAACCGTGGTCCATTTGCCGAGGCCGGACGGCCGGGTCGACCGCAACGGCAAGACCCTGGCCGCCTTGAACCGCCAAGCCAGCACCCCAACCAACCCTTCGGCCACCCAGCTGCCGGCCATCAGCCCCCAGACGCCCCTGACCGAGGCCGACTTTGCCGAAGCGGCCAAGGCTTTGGGCGTTGAGGTCGCAGCGGTCAAGGCGGTGGCCCAGGTGGAGAGCCAAGGGGATGCCTTCTTGGCGTCCGGCAAGCCCAAGATACTGTTCGAGGCCCATAAGTTTTCCCGCTTTACCCAGCACCGCTACGACGGCAGCCATCCGTCTATCTCCAGCCGCCACTGGAGCCGGGCCCTCTATAAAGGGGGCGAGAAGGAATACGACCGCCTGAAAGACGCCATGGCCCTTGACCGGGAGGCCGCCTTGAAATCCGCGTCCTGGGGGCGCTTCCAAATCATGGGCTTTAACTACCAGTTGGCAGGGTTCAACTCGGTGGAAGAAATGGTCAAGGCCATGTTTGCTTCAGAAGCAAAACAATTGGCGGCTTTCCTGGCCTTCATCGAAAGTGCCGGCCTGGGCAAGTACCTCAAGACCAAAGATTGGGCCAAGTTTGCCGAGGGCTACAATGGGTCCGGCTACAAGGCCAACCATTACGACACCAAGCTCAAAGACGCTTACCAAAACAGTTTGTAGACGCGAGGATTGACCATGAAATGGGCCTTTGCCACCCTGCTTGCAGCCACCAGCCTGAGCGCCTGCGCCCAGGCACCCAAAACGGATGAGACCGTCTTTTTCAGCTGCAGCCAGCCCAATCAGATCCGCCTGGCCGGCAAGGCCGACGGTTCAGCCTTGACCCTGACCCTGGATGGCAAACTGCTGGCCGACAGTGGCTTTAGCCTGGACGAGTACCATCGCTTTCAAACCCAAAGCTATACGGTCATGGCCGACAAGGGCAGCGACCACTTCGAGCTTTACAGCCAGTACGAGGCAGACATGGCCCCAGCGGTAGACGAAAAGGGCCTGCTGATCCGCCGCCAAGGCCAGCCAGACCAGACCATTGTCTGCACCGACGCCCAAAGCCAGCTAGCCGAGCTGGTGGACAAACTGCCGGCAGCGGCCCAACCCTGAGCCCATGCGCCCTTGCTTCCCAGGCCTTGGTATTTAAAATCAAGGCCTTGGGAACCCACCTTTGCAAGGATTTCGCATGAGCGACCTTATTCGCCCCTCTTTAACCCTGCCCAACGGCGAACAGAAACTGCTGCTGCACTCCTGTTGCGCTCCCTGCTCGGGGGAGGTGATGGAAGCCATACAGGCCGCCGGTATCGACTACACCATCTTCTTCTACAACCCCAATATCCATCCCGAACGTGAGTACCTGCTGCGCAAGGAAGAGAACATCCACTTTGCCCAGCAGCACAATGTGCCCTTCGTTGACGCCGACTACGACACCGACAACTGGTTCGAGCGGGCCCGGGGCATGGAATGGGAACCGGAGCGGGGGGTGCGCTGCACCATGTGTTTCGACATGCGCTTTGAGCGCACCGCCCTTTATGCCCATGAACACGGCTTTAAGGTTATCTCCAGCTCCCTGGGGATTTCCCGCTGGAAGAACATGCAGCAGATCAACGACTGCGGCCACAGGGCTGCGGCCCCCTACCCCGGCATGGCTTACTGGGATTACAACTGGCGCAAAGGAGGCGGTAGCGCCCGCATGGTGGAGATCGCCAAGCGCGAGCGCTTCTATCAGCAGGAATACTGCGGCTGCGTTTATTCCCTGCGCGACACCAACCAGCACCGTAAGGCCCAAGGGCGGGGCATCATCAAGCTGGGGGTGCAGTATTACGGGGATGACGACTAACCCCCGGCGCAGCACAAAAAAAGGGGCCGTCAGGCCCCTTTTTGTTACCAGTTCAAGCTGTAGCTCAATGCGTAGGTACGGCCTCTGCCCTCGTAGCTGAACAGCGCCGGGTTGGACAGGTTGGCGTAAAGGATCTGCGCCCGCTGGCTCCACAGGGTTTCGTAGTCTTCGTTCAACAGGTTCTGCACCCCAAAACGCAGCTCCCCAGCCGGCAGCTGGTAGCCGACACCCAGGTTCAATACGTCGTAGCCTTCCAGGTGCTGGCCCTGGGCATTGTAATTGGCCAGGAACTGCCAGTTCAGGTCGACCCAGGTCTTGTCGCCGCGCCAGCCGCCGTAAAGGGTGGCGCTGTTGGGGCTGGCGGTGCTGGCAGTCAGCTTCTGCCAGTCGCTGCCGGCCTTGGTTTCGCTCTTGAGTACATGGAAGCTGGCCCCGCTGTAATAGCCCTGGTCGAACTGGTAGTCGGCCTTGGCTTCCAGGCCGTAGATGCGGGTTTTGTCGTCGTTGACCTTGACCGCCAGGTTGGTGCGGTCATAGCTGATGGTCTTGTCGGACTGGGAATAGTAGGCCGCCACTTGCAGGTCCAGGCCGCCATCGGACAGGCGCCAGCCCAGTTCCATGGAGTCGGTCTTGATGCCCTTGAGCTTGTTGTCCGCCACCGACACCCCTTGCAGCAGCACCGGGCCGGAGCCGCTCTGGTCGTAGACGCCGTTGCCGTAGTATTTGGCCGGGTCGGGCAGGTCAAAGCCTTCGGAGTAGTTGGCCCACAGCTGTTGGCCGGCGGCCAGTTGGTAAACCAGGCCCAGGTTGCCGGTCCACACGTCGTAGTCGGCCTTGCCGCCGGGTACGGCGTCGGCCTGGGCCTGCATGCCAAGCTGCTGATAGACCCCCAGATCCCCCAGGTACTGCTGCAGGATGGGCACTATGCTGCCCACCTTGTTTTCGATGTTCTGGAAGCGCAGGCCGCCGTTGAGCTTGAGGTTGTCGGTCAGGGCCCATTGGGCCTGGGCGAAGGCGGCCAGGCTGCGGTTGTCGATATCCGGGTAGCGCTTGAGGGTGCGCTCCAGCTGGTAGTCAAGGCCGCCGGAAGCCAGGGCGGCACTGGCGCTGTAGATACGCTGGTTGGCGGTGAAGGACTCCTTCTCCGCATCCACCCCGTAGGTCAGGCGCAGGTTCTGCCAGTCGGACAGCATCACCAGCTTGGCACCCTGGATATCGGTGTCCTGCTGGGAGGCGCCGATCATCGGCAGGGTCTGGCCGAAAGGCCGGTAGGTGCTGGGGAAGGGGAAGAAGCGGATGGCTTCGCTGCGGTCATAGAGCTGCACCATCAGCTGCTGGCCCAGCAGATCGCTGTTGTTGTAGGTCAGGTTGAACTGGTGGCGACGGGTCTGGGGCTGCTTGTCCAGGGACAGGCCCTTGCGTGGTTCGATAACGGACGGGTCACTCAAGCCGGCCAGGTTGGGGCCAAGGTATACGCCGTAGTCGCTGTCCTGCTCGTTGTCGTAGTACTGGCCGGTAAAGCTCAGTTGCTGATGCTCGGCCAGTTGCCATTCCAGTTTGCCCATCAGGTCCAGGGCGTCGCTGAACTGGCTGGAGTTCTGGGTGATGTCTGGCAGCACCAGGTCGCCGTCGGCGTTGTAGAGACCGCCGATTTTCTCGTAGGCCACCGCCAGCCGGCCCTTGAGGCTGTCGGTGCCGCCGCTGATGGACTGGGCCAGCTTCCACTGGTAGTCGTCGGAGGTTTCGAAGCCGCTTTGAACGCTGACCTGGCTTTCCAGGGCCAGCTCCTGGCTGTCGGCAGACTTGGTGATGATGTTGATAATGCCGCCGGTGGCGCCGCCACCGTAAATGGCTGTGGCCCCGGACAGCACCTCGATGCGGGCGATGTTAAAGGGGTCGATGGATTCAAACTGGCGGCTGATACCCCGGGTGGAGTTGAGGGAGACCCCGTCAATCATCACCAGCACGCCACGGCCCCGCATGTTCTGGGCGTAGTTGGTGCGGCTCTGGCTACCGGCATCCAGGCTGGGGATCAACCGGGCCAGGGCGTCTTTGAGGTCACTGCCGGTGTCTATCTTGGCCCGCAAGTCGTCGCCGCTTATCACCCAGACGGTGGCAGCAATGTCGCTGATCTGTTGGGGTGCCCGGCTGGCCGTAACCACCAGGGTCTCGGTGCTGTTGTCGTCAGCCAGGGCCGGCATGGCAAGGGCCAGCGCCAAAGGCGCCAGGGCGAAGGACTTGGGAGAGGTCATTGTCACATCCTGTCAGGAAAAGGGATGCCATCCGGCATCGTCGGTTCGCAATTGCGAATTATTATCAATACTAAAACAGGAAATGCAACTGCTGCGCCCTATGGTGGTAACATAGGGCCATTGTCAGCCAACCCTGAGCCAGCATGCGACGCGGTAACCTCTTTATCCTTTCCGCCCCCAGTGGGGCCGGTAAATCCAGCCTGATTAAGGCCCTGCTCGAGCAGCATGGCCAGGACGGCAGCCTGGCGGTGTCTGTTTCCCACACCACCCGTCAGACCCGCCCCGGTGAAGAGAACGGCGTTCATTACCACTTTGTGGCGGTGGAAGAATTCAAGGCGCTGATCGCCAAGGAAGCCTTCTTCGAGTGGGCCGAGGTGTTCGGCAACTTTTACGGCACCTCCCGCCTGGCGGTGGAAGAGCAGCTGGCCAAGGGCATAGACGTCTTCCTGGATATCGACTGGCAGGGCGCCCGCCAGGTGCGGGAGATGATGCCAGACGCCATCGGCATCTTTATCCTGCCCCCCAGCCGCCAAGAGCTGGAGCGCCGCCTCATTGGCCGTGGCCAGGACAGCAGCGACACCATAGCCCACCGCATGAGCGAGGCGGTGTCGGAGATGTCCCACTACGACGAATACCAGTATTTGCTGGTCAACGACGACTTTGACGACACCCTGGATAAACTGCGCGCCGTGGTGTTGTCGGCCCGCCAGCGGCTGGCCAGCCAGCAGCAGGCCCATAGCGCACTGCTGGACGCCTTATTGGCGGTTAAGTAAACTAGCAGGCTACCTTCGAAAGACCTGTTTTTGCCTGATGGGAGTAATGCATGGCTCGTGTAACTGTTGAAGACGCCGTCGAACAAGTCGGTAACCGTTTTGACCTGGTGCTGCTGGCCGCCCGCCGCGCCCGCCAGATCGCCACTCAGGGTAAAGACGCCCTGGTCGCCCCCGAGAACGACAAGGCCACCGTTATCGCCCTGCGTGAAATCGAAAAAGGCCTGATCGACGTTGCCAAACTGGACGCCGAAGACGCCCGTATGCAAAAAGAGCAGGAAGCTGCCGAGCTGGCCGCTGTTTCCGCCATCGCCAACGGCGGTCTGGAATAAGCCACAAAGCAAGGGGTGGCCGTGTATCTGTTTGAGGGCTTGAAAGCGCGCCTGACCAGCTATCTGGATCAGGAGCAGGTGGAACTCATCAGGCAGGCCTATGTGCTGGCCCGGGACGCCCATGAAGGGCAGGCCCGATCCTCAGGTGAGCCCTACATCACCCACCCCGTTGCGGTGACCGGCATCCTGGCGGACATGCGTCTCGACCACGAGACCCTCTGTGCCGCCCTGATGCACGACACCATAGAGGACACCCCGGTCACCAAGGCCCAGATCGCCGAGCAATTTGGCGACGCCGTGGCCGAACTGGTGGAAGGGGTGTCCAAGCTCGACAAGATCCAGTTCAACTCCAAGGAAGAGGCCCAGGCGGAGAACTTCCGCAAGATGATCATGGCCATGACCCAGGATATCCGGGTCATCCTCATCAAGCTGGCCGACCGCACCCACAATATGCGTACCCTGGGCGCCCTGCGTCCGGACAAAAAGCGCCGTATTGCCAGGGAAACCCTGGAGATCTACGCACCACTGGCCAACCGCCTGGGTATCCACAACATCAAGAACGAGTTGGAGGAACTGGGCTTCGAGGCCCTGCACCCCATGCGCCAGCGGGTATTGCGCGAGTCGGTCAAGCGCGCCACCGGCAACCGCAAGCAGCTTATCGACAATATCAAGGACGCCATCGGCGGCCGCCTCGACGAGCAACATATCCCGGGTCAGGTCAAAGGCCGGGAAAAGCACCTCTACTCCCTGTACAACAAGATGCGTAACAAGGAACTACAGTTCCACGAGGTGATGGACATCATCGCCTTTCGCATCATCGTCAAGGATCTCGACACCTGCTACCGGGTGCTGGGGGCCATGCACAACCTGTACAAACCCAAGCCCGGCCGCTTCAAAGACTACATCGCCATTCCCAAGGCCAACGGTTACCAGTCCCTGCACACCACCCTGGTGGGCCCCCACGGGGTGCCCATCGAGATCCAGGTGCGCACCGACGACATGGACCTGATGGCAGACCGGGGTGTGGCGGCCCACTGGCTGTACAAGAAAGACGGCGAGAATTCCGGCACCACGGCCCAGGTCAGGGCCCGCCGCTGGATGCAAAGCCTGCTGGATTTGCAGCAAAGTGCCGGCAACTCCTTCGAATTTATCGAAAACGTCAAAAGCGACCTGTTCCCGGACGAGATCTACGTCTTCACCCCGGACGGCCGCATCCTGGAACTGCCGGCCGGCGCCACCCCGGTGGACTTTGCCTACGCCGTGCATACCGACGTGGGCCACGGCTGTGTCGGCGCCCGGGTGGACCGCCAGCCCTATCCCCTGTCCATGCCGCTGGAAAACGGCCAGACGGTGGAGGTGATCACCAGCCCCGGCGCCCGCCCCAACGCTGCCTGGCTCAACTTCGTGGTGACCAGCCGCGCGCGGGCCAAAATTCGCTCCCACCTCAAGCTGCTCAAGTCCGAAGAGGCCATCCTCCTCGGCAAGCGCCTGCTCAACCACGCCCTGGGCGGGGTTAAGCTCGACGAACTGCCCAAAGACAAGCTGCAGGCGGTGCTGGAAAGCACCCACAGCGCCAGCCTCGACGAACTGCTGGCCAATATCGGCCTTGGCAATGCCATGAGCATAGTGGTGGCTCGCCGCCTGCAAGACTTGGAAGACGACGGTGCCAAGAAGCCGGGCGCCACCGGGCGCAACAAGCTGCCGATCCGTGGCGCCGAAGGCATGCTGGTGACCTTTGCCCGCTGCTGCCGCCCCATTCCCGGGGACGCCATAGTGGCCCATATGAGCCCCGGCAAGGGCCTGGTAGTGCACCAGGAGTCCTGCGGCAATATCAGCGGCTGGCAGTCCGATCCGGTGCGCTTTATCCCGGTGCAGTGGGAAGAAGGTATAGACGGGGAATTCATCACCGAAGTGCGGGTGGACATCCTCAACCACCAGGGCGCCCTGGCCACCCTGACCTCGGCCATTTCCAGCGCCGGTGCCAGCATCCAGAACCTCAACACCGAGGAACGGGACAGCCGTCTCTACTCCATCTACGTGCAGCTCACCACCCATAACAGGGTGCACCTGGCCCATGTGATACGCCGTATCCGTAAGGTACCGGAAGTGGTGCGTATCGCCAGGGCCAAGCGCGCATGAGCCCGGAACGTTTCGAACGCATCAAGCAGGTGCTGGCCCTGCGCCAGCCGGACCTGACCCTGTGCATGGACCAGGTCCACAAGGGCCATAACCTCAGCGCCGCCGTGCGCACCGCCGACGCCGTGGGTATCCACGAGGTGCACGGCGTCTTCCCGGAAACCGGGGTGAGAATGCGCCCCCACACCGCCGGCGGCAGCCTCAACTGGGTCAAGGTGCATCGCCACCGGACCATCCAGGACGCGGTAGCGGCCTTGCGGGCCCAGGGCATGCAGATAGTGGTGACCAACCTCTCCGAGCAGGCCAAAGACTTTCGCGACATCGACTACACCAAGCCCACGGCGCTGCTGGTGGGCCAGGAACTGCAAGGCATCAGCCAGGAAGCCCTGGACCTGGCCGACCACCAGGTGGTGATCCCCATGCTGGGCATGGTGCAGTCCCTGAACGTGTCGGTGGCCAGCGCCCTTATCCTCTACGAGGCCCAGCGCCAGAGGCAATTGGCCGGCCTTTAC
This sequence comes from Gallaecimonas xiamenensis 3-C-1, assembly GCF_000299915.1. NCBI lineage: Bacteria > Pseudomonadati > Pseudomonadota > Gammaproteobacteria > Enterobacterales > Gallaecimonadaceae > Gallaecimonas > Gallaecimonas xiamenensis. Next base: position 40,116 of record NZ_AMRI01000002.1, on the reverse strand, counting down.
CAGCATTGCCGCCTGCCCGAAGTGGAGCAGCAGCGGCTGCTGTTCGAGCGGGGCTACCCCCAGCTGGCCCAGCAGTGCAAACGCAAAGGACTGCCCTACCCCTCTATCGATGCAGCGGGAGGCGTCCAGGCCAGCGACCAGTGGTGGCAGCAGATGCGCACCAGTGGCGACCTGCACCCGGAGCCCTAAATGGCGGCTCCGGACCTCGGCCTTGTTACCCCCATCAGCGCCCTCAAGGGGGTCGGCCCCAAGGTGGCGGAAAAGCTTGAACGCCTGGGCCTGAAGACGGTCCCCGATCTCTGGTTCCACCTGCCGCTGCGCTATGAAGACCGCACCCGCCTCTGCCCTATTGCCGATCTGCTGCCAGGCATGCATATCGGGGTGCTGGCCGAAGTGGTCAAGGCGGAAGTGGTGTTTGGCCGCCGCCGGATGATGGTGGTGACGGTGGCAGACGGTACCGGCTCCGCCACCCTGCGCTTTTTCAACTTTTCCGCCGCCCAGAAGAACAGTTTCAGCCCGGGCAAATGGGTCCGAGCCTTTGGGGAGATCCGCACCGGCAAGGTGCGCCTGGAGATCATCCACCCCGAGTACAAGCTCACCGACGAAGGGGTAACCCCCGAGCTGGAAGAGAGTCTGACCCCCGTCTACCCCACCACCGAAGGGCTGCGCCAGCAGACCTTGCGCGGCATCGTCGAGCAGGGCCTCGACTACCTGCCCGCCACCTTGCAAGAGCTGCTGCCGCCGCTCCTTAACCCCCACCGCTTGCCCCTGGCCGAGGCCCTGCGCCTGGTGCACAGGCCGCCGCCGGACGTGCCCCTTGGGGACCTGGAAGCCGGCAGCCACCCGGCCCAGCAACGGCTGGTGCTGGAAGAGCTGCTGGCCCAGCAATTGTCGCTACTGAAATTGCGCGCCCACCACCAGCACCACCAGGCGGTGGCCATGGACGGCAAAGGGGACTTGGAAGCACGCTTCCTGGCCGCCCTGCCCTACAACCCCACCGGCGCCCAAGACAGGGTGGTGGCCGACATTCACCGGGACCTGGCCCAGCCCAGGCCGATGATGCGGCTGGTGCAAGGGGACGTGGGCGCCGGCAAGACCCTGGTGGCAGCGCTGGCGGCGCTGCGGGCCATCAGCAACGGCTACCAGGTGGCGCTGATGGCCCCCACCGAAATTTTGGCCGAGCAGCATGCCCTTAACTTCAGCCAGTGGCTTGAGCCCCTGGGTATCCGGGTCAGCTGGCTGGCCGGTAAGCTCAAGGCCAAAGCCCGGGCCCAGGCCCTTGCCGATCTGGCCAGCGGCGCCAGCCAACTGGCGGTGGGCACCCATGCCCTGTTCCAAAACGACGTGGACTTTGCCAACCTGGCGCTGGTGATCATCGACGAGCAGCACCGTTTCGGGGTGCACCAGCGGCTGACCCTTAGGGAAAAGGGCCGCCAGGGCGAGCATTACCCCCATCAGCTGATCATGACCGCCACCCCCATTCCCCGCACCCTGGCCATGGCCGCCTATGCCGATTTGGACAGTTCCATCATCGACGAGCTGCCGCCGGGCCGCACCCCGGTCACCACGGTGGCGGTGCCGGACGGCCGCCGCGACCAGGTAATAGCCCGGGTGCGCGACGCCTGCCTGGAAGGGCGCCAAGCCTATTGGGTCTGCACCCTGGTGGAAGAGTCAGAGGTATTGGAAGCCCAGGCCGCCGAGGCCACCGCCCAGGCCCTCAAAGAAGCCTTGCCGCAGCTAAAGGTGGGCTTGGTCCATGGCCGCATGAAGCCGGCCGACAAGCAGCAGGTGATGGCCGCCTTCAAGGCCGGAGAGCTCAACCTGCTGGTGGCCACCACTGTTATCGAGGTAGGGGTAGACGTGCCCAATGCCTCCTTGATGATCATCGAAAACCCCGAACGCCTGGGCCTGGCCCAGCTGCACCAGCTGCGCGGCCGGGTGGGCCGTGGCAGCACCGCATCCCACTGCGTGCTGCTCTACCACGCGCCGCTCTCCCCCACCGCCACTGCCCGGCTGGGGGTGCTGCGGGACTCCAACGACGGCTTTGTCATCGCCCAGCGGGACTTGGAGATTCGTGGCCCAGGTGAACTGCTTGGCACCCGCCAGACCGGGGTGGCGGAGCTGCGTATCGCCGACCTGGTACGGGACGCCCACCTGCTGCCCAAGGTGCAACACGCCGCCCAGCAACTGCTGCGCGGCCACCCCGACCAGGCCGAGGCCCTGTGCCAGCGCTGGCTGGCTGGCCGAGAAGGCTACGCCAACGCCTGATCCATAAAAAAAGCCCCTTGCGGGGCTTTGTTGTTGAGCGCCGTTACTCGCCCTTGTACTGCCAGAGTTTGTCCAGGCAGGCCTGGTTGGTGCAGGCCTTGGGCATGTCGCCGCTCTTGGCCTGTTGGCCCTGGCTCCACAGCAACAAACGGCCGTCCTTGTCGTCCAGCACCTGCTGTTGGTAGAACTCTTGCAGGTCGGCCAGGGTCAGGACCTGCACCGCCGCCACCAACTGTTGGCGCCAGTCGAAAGGCCGGCCATTACCCAAGTAGCTCCAGTAACGATCGGTCTTGTCACCCAGCTGCTTGTCGGCCTGGTTGATGCTGTTGATAAGCCCTGCTTTTTGCTCGTCCAGTTGGGCCGGGGTCATGGCCGCCAGGGTAGCGGTAAAGTCCTTGCTGAAACTGTCCATGTGCTGGCGCAGGGCGAAGGGGTCGGCCACCGGTGATTGCACCAGCAGGAACAGGGCTGGACTGCGGCCCAGGCTGCTATAACCGGCCTGCACTACATAACCCAACTGCTGCTCGGTCCGCAGCTTGCCAAAGAAGGGGGCGCTGAGGATCTGGCCCATCAGGGCGTACCTGGCCTGGCTGGTCGCGTCCTGCTGGTGGCCCTTGTAGATCATCGCCAGCACTGCGTCGTGATGGTCGATATCCAGCTTAAGCCCCAGCTCCTTGCCTGCCGGCAGCTGAGCTAGGTGCATCAGGGGTTTGTCGATACGCTTGGCTTCACGCAGCAGCAGGTTTTCCAGGGACTTGCCCCAACTGGCCACCTCGGCGTCGGTGAGGTTGCCGATGGCCATGGCCCGCAGGTTCAGCTGGTCCGGGTAGTGGGCCACAAAGCCTTGGAACTGGCGGAAGCTGACCTTTTCCAGGGCATCGGCCTTGCTGTCGGCGTCATAGGATTCACGCACCAGGGTGCTGCCCAGCCGCGCCATCACCTGGTTGACTGGCCATTCCTGGTGCAGGTTACGCCAGTTGCGCACCAGGGCGTCCCGGTACTGGTTGAACTTGGCCTGGGTCAGGCCCGGCAAGTGCAGGGCGGTCCAGATCTTGTCTTCCAACAACGGCTGCTTTTCGTCATAGCCGGACAGGCTATAGCTCAGCCCCAAGCTGGTGGCGGACAGGCCGAAATAGAGCCCCGCCTGGCTGGCCGGATAGGCCTCAGACTCCAGAGCTTCGTTGATAAGATCCGCGTAAAGGCTGTTCATGGCGCTTTCGGTCGCCCCCGCCATGGGCCTGGTCAGGCTGACCCGTTTTTCTACCTTGGGCACCCTGAACTCAGGGTCTTGCAGAGCCCAGATGCTCAGCCCCTGCTCCTCCACCACTTTTTTAGGCAAGGGGTGGTTTTCGGCCAGGGCCTTTAGCCGGGGATCCTCGGCCAGGTAGGGGTTGTCCGGCGGCAGCGCCAGGTCGGCCTGGGCCGAGGCCCACTTGTCCTTGAGTTCAGGGCTCAAGGCGCTGACCTTGTAGGGCGCCTGATAACGGGGTTCCACCTTGTCGGTGTTGGCACCGGGCAGCACCACCAACTGGCGCAGGTTATCCGGGGTCAGGCGGGCCAGATAGCCTTGGATGAGCTCTGGCTCAAAGTCCTGGTAAAGGAAACCTGCATCCATCAGGTGCAGCGGCGGCACCTGCTGCAGGTTGCTGGCCAGGTAGTTGGCCAGGCTCAGGGCGCTGGCCTTCTCTTGGAAGCGAAAATCCAGGTTGCCGGCCTTGCGCAGCTCGTCGAAGTAGGCCTCGGTCACCCCCTGGGCCTGAAGTTTGTGGATATAGGCAAAGGTGGCCTGGGTGATGTCATCCAGGTGCTCGGCGCCGGCTTCGGTGAGGTTGAAGTCCAGGTTGAATAGCTCATAGTCGTCGGGCCCGTAATGGTAGGCCGACAAGCTGTCCACCCAGCCTTTGCCCTTCAGCTCGCTATAAAGGGCACCGGGGGCGGCGTTGGACAACATATTGGCGATGTAGTCCAAGGGCTTGGCCAGGAAGTGGGCCTGGCTGTTTGGCACCGGGAACTGCAACGACAAGGTACGCTGATCTTTAAGGGGCGCCTGGTCGATACGCACACCCAGCTGGCTTGGCAGATAGGGGGCGGCGGTGGGCTGCACCGGGTTGGCCTTGCCCTTGGGAATGGCCGCGAAGTACTGGCGGGCATAGGCTTCCAGGCTGTCCAGGTCTTCCTTGCCTACCAGGGCCAGGGTCATGTTGCCGGCATGGTAGTACTTGTCGTGGAAGGCCTTAAGGTCGGCCCAGACCTTGTCACCTGGGCGGTCGGCCAGGGTCTCAAGATCCCCTACCGAAAACTGGGACGCCGGGTTGGCCGGGTTGGCGGTGGCCTTGAGCACCTCATTGATACGGCGGCCATCGTCCTGCTTTTTCAGCTCGAATTCCGAATAGACCGCGTGCTTCTCGCGGTCCACATAAGCCGGATCCAGGCTAGGGGCGATAAAGAACTGGGCGAAACGGTCCAGGGCCGGGGCGAACTGGTCGGGGGCTATGTTGAAGAAGAAGGTGGTATCCACCTGGCCTGTGCCGGCGTTGGAGCTGCCGCCGTGGGTCTCGATGAACTGGCGGTACTCATCTACCTTGGGATACTTGTCGGTGGAGATAAACAGCATGTGCTCCAGAAAGTGCGCCAGGCCCTGGCGATCCTTGGGGTCGGCGGTGTGGCCCACATGGACCACCAGCGACGCCGCCGCCTTGTCTGCGTCCGGGTCGGACGCCAGCACCACTTTCAGGCCGTTATCCAGGGCCAGGTAGCGATAGTGGAGGCTGTCAGCCGGGCTGGTGATGATGGTGCCAGGAGCCGGCTGGGGAGCCGATACCTGCTGGCAACCGGCCAAGGCCAGGCCCAACGCCAGCACCAGGGTAGAGGTGCGCAACAACATGAGGAGTCCCTTTCAATGCAAAAACCCTATGACCATGCCACAGCGGCAAAGGTCCATCCATGGGTAGATTTGTAAAGAAATGCCTGCGATGCAGTCTTTCTCTTTGAAACCGGGAGCCAGCCATGAACCCCACCATAGACCTGATTTGCCAACACACCTCCATCCGCTAGTCCACCGCCGAGCTCCTAGCTCCTGACCAGTTGGCCGCCGAGTCTTTGGGGCTGGGTGGGGTCTCTGTCGGCGGCCTTCGCAACCAGCCCAGTCAGGTGGTGGCACTGCTGGACCTGCCACAACATGTGGCGCCACTTTTCGACATGTATCTTCACCATCCCAATCAGCAGCCCAGCCTGCGCCCGCGCCTGCCTCAAGCCTTGGTGGCCCATGAGAACCAGTACAAAAAGTCGCCAGACGATGCGTTACTCGCTCAATATGACGCCCAGGTGCGTCGCTATTATCAGGAGCGAACCGGCGGTAACAAAGAGACTTCCTGGAGTGAGCAAATTGCTGACACCTTGAAAAAGGAATCCAGACCACACATTCGCTCTTTTCTGGAATCTCAAGGGTTTATCCAGAAATAAGCATGGCGTATTGTTGGGCCTTTGTTATTGCTATGGCCACGGGAGGCCATCGACGGAATAGTGCAAGAGCCCATGGAAGGGTGATGCCGACACAACAAATATGACATTGGCGAAGCCCTGTTTGGCATGAAAGACATTCTCCACATCACCGTTAGCGGCAACAACGGCACCCGCCATCTTGCCTTAACCGTTGAGCGCAGGAAGGCCCTGTTGGCCGCCCTGGCCGGGTTTGTCGTGTTCCTGCTGTTGATGTTCGGCTACATCCGTTTTTTGCAGTGGCAGGCTGATGACGCCGGTACGCGTCTGGCCAAGAACCGCGAAGAACTGGCGACACTGGCCGACGACCTGACCGCTGCCCGAGAAGCCTTTGAACAGGTGGAAGAGCAGCGCCTGCTCCTGGAAACCAGCATCGCCCGCAAGACCGAAGAACTGTCGGCGGCGACCGAACGCCTGGACAACCTCGAAGACAAGCTGGGCTCGGGCATGCCCACCTCGCTTGACGGAGGGGATCTGGCGCACCGACTGGACCTGGCGTCTATCGCCATGAGCAGCCGGGAGGTCACCCTGAACCTGATCCCCAACGGCCATCCGTTGGAATACGCCTATATCAGTTCGGGATTTGGCAAGCGCAAGCATCCGGTCAAGGGCCGGGTCATCGAGCATGCCGGCCTGGACCTGGTGGCCCACAGGGGAACCCCTGTACACGCCACCGCAGACGGGGTGGTGGAACTGGTCAGCCGACGCAAGACGGGCTATGGCAACATGATCTTGGTTAGCCATGCCTTTGGTTTTAAATCTCGTTACGCCCACCTCAAAAGCATCGAGGTGAAACGTGGCGCCTTTGTCCACAAAGGAGACGTTATTGCCTATTCGGGCAATACCGGGACCAGCACCGGCCCTCATCTGCACTATGAGGTCACCTATGCGGGCTTCCCGTTGAATCCCAAGCCTTTTGTGGACTGGCAGCTGGACAACTACGAACAGCTATTTGACTCGGAGAACCAAGTGCCATGGCCATCTTTACTAGCGACAATCGAAAGCCTCAGGACCCTATGGCAACCACCGTTATCGCAGCAGGAACCGTACTCAGTGGCGAGCTTGAGCTCGCCTGCAACCTCCACCTCGACGGACACATCCAAGGAATCGTCCGAGCCGACCAAGCCGTTCGTATTGGCCGAGACGGCCAAGTAAGCGGTGAGATTAAGGCCGAAAGCCTGACCGTAGCCGGCAAAATCGACGGTACCATCCAGGCCAAACTGGTGGAGATCGTCGAGGGCGGCCTTATCGAAGGCACCGTCTACTGCGAAGAGCTCATCATCGGTAAGGGCGGCCGTTTCTTCGGCGAGTCCAAGCCCCTGAAGACCAACATCACCCCGCTCAAATCCGAGACCAAAGACAAGGCCCCGGAAGCCAAGAGCGAGCCGGTCGCGGCCAAGGGTTAAGTCTCAGGTTGGCAGCAGGCCTTTTCCTCGGCCTGCTGCCCCTTCATCTCCTGTTCTTCTTCGGCTTTACACTGGCTGCCGGCCTCCCTCCTCGGCAGCAGGTAGCCTTGCTGTTCCAACAAACCTTTGAAGATGCCGTTAATGGTGTCTAGCAACATTGCTCTGCCCCCTCTATTGGATGCCTCCAGTTTACTGTTTCCCAAAAACTTGATTAGATGGGCAGCAGTCACAGCACTGTTTACCAAAGGAAGGTAATGCATGAGCCTGACCGAGCGTCTGGCCGACATGGCCGTGTTCGCCAGCGTGGTGGACGCCGGCAGCTTCAGCCTGGCCGCAGGCAATCTGGGGCTGTCCAAGGGTGCTGTCAGCAAGGCGGTAAGCCGCCTGGAGGGGCACCTCAAGCTCAAGCTGCTCCATCGCACCACCCGCCAGCTGCGCCTTACCGCAGAGGGGCAAACCTGTTACGACTACTGCCGACAGATACTGCAAAGCGCCAGCGCCGCCGAAGAACACCTGGGCGAGCTGCGCTGCGAACCCCAAGGGCTGGTGCGGATCAGCGCCCCTGTCACCTACGGCAGCCTGCAGGTGGCGCCGCTACTGCCCGAATTGATGGCTCGGCACCCCAAACTGCAACTGGACCTGTCCCTGGACGACCGCCAGGTGGATCTGGTGGCAGAACAGGTGGACATCGCCGTGCGCGGCGGCCCGCTGGCCAGTTCTTCCCTCATTGCCCGGCCCTTGGCGCCGCTCCATATCCGGCTGCTGGCCACCCCGGACTACTTCGCCCGCCACGGCCGCCCCCAGCACCCTGAAGACCTGGGCCGTTGTCGCAACCGCTTCCCCTGCCTGACCTACAGCAGCCGCCCCGGCGACCAGCAATGGCGCTTTTACAAGGGCCAGCAGCACCTGGATGTGAACGTGGCCAGCCGCCTGGCCATGAACAACAACCTGGCCCTGCGCCACTGCCTGATGGCAGGCCTGGGCTTGGCCTACTTGCCCACCTATTCCCTGGCCGAAGAGCTGGCCCAAGGGCAGCTGGAAACGGTATTGGAAGATTTCATGCCCCAGCCTTATCCGGTAAACCTGGTCTATGCCGAGCGGCGTCACCTCAGCACCGCCATAAAGGCCACCCTGGACTTTCTGCAAGACAAGTTGAGCCAGGCAACAAGCTGAATAGAAAAGAAAAAGCGGGGACAAAGGCCTGCTGGCAGCTTAAGGTGGAAACAAGGAGGCAAGATGCTCAACCGCTATTTTCCCGAAGGACTGGCCCTACTTTACGCCCTGCTATTCCTGGCCCTGGGTTGGCAGGTGGCTGACCGCACCGTCTGGTACGCCGAAGTCACGCCCTTGTTGGCCACCTATGCCCTGCTATTGCTGACCGCCAAGGCTTTTCGGTTCTCCAACCTGTCCTACCTGTGTTTCTTCGTACCCCTGCTCTGGCACGCCATAGGCGCCCATTACACCTTTTCCCTGGTACCCCTGGACTGGCTGACTGGCCCCCTGGGCCTGGACCGTAACCCCTATGACCGCATAGGCCACTTCCTGGTAGGCCTGTTTGCGGTGCCCATAGTGGAGCTGCTGCTGCGCCGGCGCCTGTGCGGCCCCTGGCTGGCAGCCCTGTTCGCCTTCTTTGCCATCAGCACAGTGGCAGCGCTCTATGAGGTTATCGAGTGGGCCTATGCAGCCCTGGAGGGGGGAGATGCGGGAATAAGCTTCCTGGGTGCCCAAGGAGACCCCTGGGACGCCCAGAAAGACATGCTGGCCGACATGTTGGGAGCCGCCCTTACTTTGCTGCTTTACCTGGCGAGCGGGACTTACCGTCGATCTGTGCCTTGAGCCTGGCCAACTGGGCCCCTTGCACCTGGTCGACGATGGCGGCCAGCTTTTCCAGGCCACCGGCGGCGTAGCCTGCCACCTGGTAGTGCAGGCTAATAAGGGTCTTGCCGCCGGCAACCGGCTCAAAGCGCCAGGCCATGCCGCCGGTCAATCCCATCATCTGCAAGGGCCCCAGGCCGCCGACCATCCTCAGTTCCTTGCCCGGGTCCACGTAGGTCACCTGCATGTGCAGGGCTTGGCGCTTGCCGTTAGTTTCGCAAAAGCAGCCGCCCACCCGGGGTTCCAGGGTCATCTTGCCGGCGTCGCCGAACCAGCTGTGGTCGCTGTCCCACCACTGGCCTATGGCCAGGAATTGCTCATAGGCCAGCTGCGGAGAGGCCGATATCTGGGCCTCCTGGCGCAGGGCAAAGCCGGTGGCGCTGCTGCTGACAACCTGTGCCTGGGCGCTCGCCCCCAGGCACAGCAGTAAGCCAAGCCAGGCTTTCACTGGCCGCTACCCTTGCTGAGGTAATCCAGGGCCAGGCCGGACAGGGCCCTGACGCCGTTTTCCAAGGCGCTTTCGTTGACCACGAAATAGGGGGAATGGTTGGGGGCCACGTCCGCCAGGGGCTTGCCTTCGGGGGCTACCCCCAGGAAGAAGAACACCCCAGGCACCTGCTGCTGGAAGTAGGAAAAGTCCTCGGCGCCGGTAATGGGCTTGAGGCTGCCCACACCTTTGTCTCCGGCCGCCCAGGCCAGGCTTTGGCCGGCCCAGTCGGTGAGCTTGGCGTCGTTCCAGGTGACGGCGGCGCCGCTGGACACCTCCAGGGTGGCGCTGGCGCCGGACGCCTCGGCCACGTGTTTGACGGTACGCTCCATCCGTTCAATCAAATCGCTGCGCATCTGTTCGTCGAAGGTGCGGATGGTCCCCACCAGCTTGACCTCGTCGGGGATGATGTTAAAGCGGATGCCCCCTTTGACCTGGCCAATGGACACCACCACCGGCGCCTTGGTCACGTCCACCTGCCGCGACGGCAGCAGTTCGATGGCCTCGATCATCGAGCCGGCCACCGTTACCGGATCCACCCCGCGCCAGGGGCTGGAGCCGTGGGTCTGCTGGCCCTTGATGGTGACCTCGAAGCGGTCGGAGGCGGCCATGGTGCCCTCGGGGCGCACGAAGATCTTGCCGGCTTCCATGGGCCAGACGTGCAGGCCGAAGATGGCGTCGGGTTTGGGATCCTTGAACACCCCTTCCTTGAGCATCAGGGCGGCACCCCCTTCTTCACCGGGAGGAGCCCCTTCCTCGGCGGGCTGGAACAGGAAGATGACGGTGCCGGGTATATCCTTGCGCAGCTTGGCCAAAGCCTCGGCGGCTCCCATCAGCATGGCGGTGTGGGCGTCATGGCCGCAGGCATGCATTACTCCCACTTCCTCACCGGCAAAAAGGGCTTTGACCTTGGACGCATAGGGCAGGCCGGTTTTCTCGGCCACCGGCAGGGCGTCCATATCGGCCCGCAGCGCCACCACGGGGCCGGGCTTGCCGCCCTTGAGGATACCCACCACACCGTGGTGGGCGATGCCGGTACGCACTTCCAATCCCAGTTTCTTCAGGTGGGCCGCCACCAGCTGGCTGGTGCGCACTTCACTGTTAGACAGTTCCGGGTGCTGGTGAATGTCCCGGCGCCAGTCGATGACCTTGGGCATCAACTGGTGGATTTGGTTACCAAGGTCGGCCTTGAGATCCTGGGCCTGGCTGGGGGCGGCAAGGGCCGCCAGCAGGGCCAGGGAAATAACAGAGCTGCGCATGGTCATCCTCGTAACAAAAAGGTTAATGCCAGAGTTGTAGCACAGCTGCATTTTTACACCTAGGGCGTGTCTGCGGACGGTGGCTCTGGCGCGTTGGAGCCATGTTGGCGCCGGTACTGGGTGGGGGTGCAGCCGCTGAGGCGGCGAAAGGCGGTGTTGAAGGTGGACTTGGCATTGAAACCCACCTCATAGCAGATGCGGGCCACCGGGGTGTCGGTGCCGGCCAGGGCCTGCTGGGCCGCCTGCACCCGGTATTGGTTGACCCAGTCGTAGAAATGGGCCCCAGAGCACTGGTTGATGGCGGCGGACGCCTGGTGACTGGTCATGCCGCACAGGGCCGCCAATTTCCCCAGCGACAGTTCGTTGTTCCGAAAGGCGCCCTTAGCCAGGGCCTGTTCCAGGTCGGCAAACAACAGGGCCAGGCCCTCGTCCTCCTGGGGCACTGCCAGGGTAACGGCCTTGCCGGGGGCGGCGGCCTTGGGGGCCATGGCGGTGGGCAGCTGGGCATGGCTTAACACCAGGTACAGCAAATAGGCGCTGACCGGGGCCAGGGTATAGGCCACCGACAGGTCCAGGCCCGCCAGCTCACTGAGGAGGATGCGCCCGGTGAGAGAGGCAGCCACCAGCAGCTGTACCCCTTGCAGCTTGGCCAGCCAACTGCCCAGGCGGGACTTTCGGCCCCGGTACCCCTGGCGATGTTGGAGCAGCCAATAGCCGAGGCACAGGGCGGCAATAATGGCCAGGTACTGATTGCCGTAGGGGGTGATCAGGGTCCACTGGTCCTCCCCCAGGCGAGCCTTGAGCATCCAGGCCACCTTTTCGCCCCCCGGCAGGCTCCAGTAAGGCAGGTCCAGCAGCGCCACCAGCAGCGCCGGGCTGGCGTGCAGCAATAAGCGGCGACGGGGTCTGGCCAAGTTGCGCCCCTGCAACGCCTGGATATAGCCGTACAGGCACAGCGGCAGCAGTACCACCAAGGGGTCGATGAGTTTGAGGAAAAACGGCCAATGGGTGAACAGGTCGGTGGCGTGGTAGAGAAATTCCAGGGACTGGAGCACTACCAGGAAGGCCAGCCCCACCAGCCAGGCCGAGGTCAAACGGGTATGGGCACGGTTCACCATCCAGCTCAGGGTGGCGAAGAACAGGACCCCGCTCAGGCAGAGCCCGATCAGCGCTGCTGCGCCTGTTGCGTAATTCATTTTGCTGCTGCACCCCTCTGTGGGAGGTTCGAATGGTTCGAAGCGAACCTTTATTTTCTTTTATTACAGTATTTTATAAGAAAAGGCCGGGTCCATCGACATGTACGACAAACCCCGCGCCGCACCCTTAAATAGGAGGGCTATTCCACCCATAACGACAATAAGCGAGATCTTCCATGCAGCGACATACCAGCCTCATGGCCCTGGGGGCATTGAGTTGCCTCTGGCTGGCCGGTTGCGGCGACAGCAGCGACGACAATAATCCGCCCCTGCCCAGCCAGCGTTTCCAAGCCAACATCACCTACACCAGCCACGGTGTGCCCCATATCCAGGCCACGGATTATGCGGGCCTGGGCTACGGCATCGGCTACGCCCAGGCCAGGGACAACCTCTGTACCCTGTCCGAACAGCTGATGAAACTCAAGGCGCAAAAGACCCGTTACTTCGGCGCCGGCAGCGGCCAGGCCAACCTGTTGTCGGACATCGGCTACCAGGCCCTGGACTACGAGGCCCAGGCCCAGTCCCTTTATGCCAATCTCTCCGCCGACGCCAAGGCGCTGATGGAAGGCTACGCCGCCGGCTTCAACCGCAGCCTGGATGAACGCCAAGGCCCTGAGCAGTATCCCTCGCCCTGCCGTGGCGCCGACTGGGTAACCGCCATCAGCGCCCAAGACCTGCTGGCTTACCAGCTGGATCTGGCCGGCATGGCCAGCGCCCGCAGCTTCCTGCCGGCCATCGCCGCCGCCCAGCCTCCTGAAAGCGGCGCCACCGCCCTTAATGCCCAACTTGACGCCAGCCAGGTCTTTACCGCCGAAGGTATCGGCAGTAACGGCTGGGCCCTGGGCCAGGACAAAATGGCCGACGCCAAGTCCGGCCTGCTGGGCAACCCCCACTTTCCCTGGGACGGGGAGCTGCGCTTTTTCGAGCAGCACCTGACCATTCCCGGCGAGCTGGATGTCACCGGGGTCGGCATGATCGGCCTGCCGGTGGTGGTGATCGGCTTTAACCAGCACCTGGGCTGGACCCACACAGTGTCCCAGTCCAAGCGCTTTACCCTCTACCAGTTGGAGCTGGACCCGCAAAACCCGCTGCGCTACAAGTTCGACGACCAGTACCTGGACATGACCAGCAAGACCCTGACGGTCACCGTCAAGCAGGCGGACGGTTCTCTGGTGGAGGTGCCCCGCACCGTCTATTTCAGCCGCTTCGGGCCCGTGGTAGACCTGTCGTCCCTGTCCCCGGCCCTGGGCTGGACCCAGGCCAGCGCCATCAGCTTCCGTGACGCCAACGCCGGCAATATCCGCATGCTCGAGCAGTGGCTGGCCATGGACAAGGCACAAAGCCGCGACGCCTTCTTCGGCGCCTTTGCCGACCACCAGGGCCTGCCCTGGGTCAACACCCTGATGGTGGCCGACGACGGCAGCGCCTCCTACATGGACGGCACCCAGGTGCCCCAGCTGGGCGCCCAGGCCGAAGGCTATTGGGCCGCCGCCTCCCAAAGCCCACAGCTGGCCCCCATCTGGCAGGACGGCGCCGGTTCGGTGTTGTTGCCGGGCAACAGCGCCGCCTATGACTGGGTCGACAGCGGCGACGCCGGTGCCCCTGGCCTGGTGCCATTTAGCAAGGCGCCCCAGGCAACCCGTCAGGACTACCTGTTCAATGCCAACTCCAGCCACTGGCTGGCCAACCTGGACGCCCCCCTGGAAGGCTACAGCCTGATGTACGGCCCGGAGCGCACTGTGCGCAGCCCCCGCACCCGCTACAACGCCCAGCTGATCTCCGGCACCGGCGAAGTGAACCTGGCCGGCAGCGACGGCCGCTTCAGCCTGGCCGAACTGCAAAGGGTGCTGACCCACAACAGCTCTCTCTTTGCCGGCAGCTTCCGTAACGCCCTGGTCAGCCGTTGCAGCCAGTACCCCAGCATCCAGGTGGACGGTAGCCCCTTCGACCTGACCCCGGCCTGCACCGCCCTGGCCAACTGGGACGGCACCTACAACCTCGACAGCACCGGCGCCCAGGTGATGCGTGAGTTCCTGGCCGCCTTCAGGGTGTCCGGCCACCGCACCCTGGCCGACAGCCTCTTTGCCGAGCCCTTCGACCCGGCCCGCGCCGCCTTTACCCCGGCCGGCCTGGCCCCCATGCCGAGCCTGGACCCCAACGAGGACCCGGTGCTGCAAGCTCTGGCGGCCGCCGCCAAGCGCCTCAACGGCGCCGGTATCGCCCTGGACGCGCCCCTGAGGGACCTGCAATACGTGCTGAAGGCCACCGGCAAGGCCGCCATCCCGGTAACCGGCGCCAACGCCTATGAAGGGGTCTTCAACATGGCCGAAACCAAGGTGCCGTCCCGCTCCACCTCGGACCTGGCCATAAACCTGGTGGGCAGCCCCAGGGCCGACTCGCCCCTGACCAGCCTGGACGAAGACGGCAGCGGCGCCACCGAGCGTTACCGCATCAACTACGGCTCCAGTTTCGTGATGGCCCTGGCCTTCGGCGAGCAAGGCCCCCAGGCCCAGATGTTCCTGAGCTACAGCCAGGCCCATGACCCCGAGTCGCCGTTTTTCGACGACCAGACCCAGGCCTACAGCCAGCTGGCCTGGCGGCCCATGCTGTTCAGCGCCGACCAGGTGGCGGCCGAGGCCGTGGAAACCCTGGATATCAGCGGCAACTGACGCTGCCCCAAGCCGCCCAAGGGCGGCTTTTTCTTGTCTCTTTGCGGCAAAACACCTTTGAAAACAGTTTGTCGCTACTTCATTACCGCTCATCGCGGGCATTTGGTCACAGTTTGGCAACATTTGCCTTTCACCTGGATAACCTGGCGCATAGAGTGCGTGCGACGGCCAGGCTTTCACCCCATAAGAAGGGCCGCCCGTCTCCCCCAACAAACACCAATACGGGTATCGCATATGACTTTCCGCCAATCCAAGCTGCTGTGGAGCATCCAGGCTGCGCTGCTGGCTACCAGCTCCCTGGCCTTTGCTGCCGACAACACCGAAGACGACGATGACGCCAAACTGGAAAAAATCCTGGTGACCGCGCAAAAGCGGGTGGAAAACGCCCAGGAAGTGCCGGTGTCCATCACCGCCCTCAAGGGTGACGCCCTCCAGGCCCTGGCCGCCGCCGGCCAGGACGTGCGTTTCATGTCGGCCCGGGTGCCCAGCCTGACCATAGAGTCTTCCTTCGGTCGTACCTTCCCGCGCTTTTATATCCGCGGCCTGGGTAATACCGACTTCGACCTTAACGCCTCCCAGCCGGTGTCGCTGATCTTCGACGACGTGGTGCAGGAAAACCCCATCCTCAAAGGCTTCCCGGTGTTCGACACCGACCGGGTGGAAGTGCTGCGCGGGCCCCAAGGGTCCTTGTTTGGCCGCAACACCACCGCCGGTATCGTCAAGTTCGACTCCAAAAAGCCCAGCCAGGCCTTTGACGGCTACCTGAGCGCCTCCTACGGCACCTACGACACCATCAACCTGGAAGGGGCCGTAGGCGGCGCCCTCACCGACACCCTGTCGGCGCGGCTGTCGCTGCTGGACCAGCGCCGGGACGACTGGGTGGATAACAAGGCTCCCGGCTTTGAAAAAAATGATCAGCTGGAGGGCTACCACGACCAGGCCGGCCGCCTGCAACTGCTGTGGGAACCCAGCGAGGATTTCAGCGCCCTGTTCAACGCCCACTTCCGGGAGCTGGACGGCACCCCCAGGGTGTTCAGGGCCAACATCGTCAAGGTCGGCAGTGATGACTTCGTGGACGGCTTCGACCGCGACACCGTCTACCAGGACGCAGCCGCCCGTGCCACCCAGGATCTGTCCAGCCGCGGCGGCAGCATCAAGCTCGAATACAACCTGGGGGACTACACCCTAACCTCTATCACCGGCTACGAGAGTGCCGAGGTGTTCTCCCGGGGCGATATCGATGGCGGCTATGGCGCCTCTTACCTGCCCACCATGGGCCCGGGCTTTATCCCCTTTACCTCCGAGTCCGCCGACGGCCTGCCCGACCACAGCCAATGGACCCAGGAGCTGCGCCTGTCCAGCAACGAGCTGGGGGCCCTGGACTACCAGCTAGGGTTGTTCTATTTCGACGAGTCCTTGAATATCGACAGCTTCAACTATGACGGTAACGGCGTCGAAAATGGCTACGCCTACCAGGAACAGGACGCCAAGTCCTGGGCGGTATTCGGCTCCGCCGATTACGACCTCAGTGACGACTTCAAGGTCATCGCCGGCCTGCGTTACAGCCACGACAAGAAGGATTACGTGGCACAGCGGCTGCTGTCACCGAACTCGGCAGACGGTGTCGGCCCCACAGCGCGCCTCCATGCCAACCCCTCCGACTCCCAGTTGAGCTGGGATCTGAGCGGTGTCTACAGCCTAAATGACGACATCAACTTCTACGGCCGCCTGGCCAAGGGTTACCGGGCACCGTCCATCCAGGGCCGCTTGCTGTTTGGCGATGAGATCACCGTGGCCGACTCCGAAACCCTGCACAGCATCGAATTCGGGGTCAAAGCCGACGTGCTGGACAACAGGGGCAGGGTCAACTTCGCCACCTTCTACTACCAGGTGGACGACCAGCAGCTGACCGCCGTCGGCGGCGGCGCCAACTTCAACCGCATCATCAACGCCGACAAGTCGGTGGGTTACGGCTTCGAGCTGGACAGCCAGTTTGCGGTGACCCGTAACCTGCTGCTCACCGCCGGGGTCAGCTACAACAACACCGAGATCCAAGACGACGATCTGGCCATCGACGCCTGCCACAGCGGCTGTACCGTCACCGATCCCCTGAACAGCGACGGCCTGGCGCTGATCGACGGCAACGCCCTGCCCCATGCCCCCAAGTGGATTGCCAATATCACCGCCAGCTACAGCTACCCCCTGGCCCAAGGGGAACTGTTCGTCTACACCGACTGGGCCTACCGCTCCAAGATCTCCTTCTTCCTCTATGAGTCCCGGGAATACCAGGACAAATACCTGCTGGAAGGGGGCCTGCGGGCCGGCTACCGCTGGAGCAGCGGCGACAGAGACTACGAAGTGGCGGCCTACGGGCGCAATATCACCAACGACGAGAGCCGTACCGGTGGTATCGACTTCAACAACCTGACCGGCTTCGTCAACGACCCGCGCATCGTCGGTGTCGAATTCAAAGCCAGCTTCTTCTAAGGCCAATCCATGAAAAAGCCCCGCCGATGCGGGGCTTTTTATTGGCCCTTTTGCAGGGCGTCGAAATAGTGCACCAGCTCGTCCATAAAGCGGCGGCTGCGCTGCGGCAGGTAGTCGCGGCTGGGGTATAGCAGCTGGATATCGGCGCCGCCGTCCACGCCCTTTTTCTCAAAATCCAGGGCGCAGTCGTCCAGCACCGTTACCAGGCGGCCGGCGGCGAGGTCGGCGGCCACGTCCCAGTAAGATTTCATGGCAATACCGGCCCCTTCCACGGCCCAGCGCCGCACCAGGGCGCCGTCGCTGGCCAGGCGCGCCGGGGTGATGGGCACCGACACCGGGCCGCCAGGGCTGTTGAAGTGCCAGGTGGCCAGGGGCTCGGCGCTACGCACCATCACCAGGCAACGATGCTGGCGAAGGTCGTCCGGGTGGCGGGGGGTGCCCTGTGTTGCCAGGTAGGCCGGGGCCGCGCACAGCACCCGGCGGCTGCGGGCCAGGCGGCGGCTGATAAGACGGCTGTCGCCCGGCAGGCCATAGCGGACACCGAGATCAAAGCCGTCTTCGATGATGTTGACCAGGCCATCCCCCAGGTGCAGATAAACGCTGACCCCAGGGTGGCGCTGCTGAAAGCGGTCCAGCAGCGGCGCAATGTGCTGCTGGCCAAGGTCGGCGGTGGTGGTCACCCGCAGCTGGCCGCTCAGGGCCTGGCTGGCGCTCACCAGCCGCGACTCGGTTTCGTCGATGGCGTCTAGCACCCGCACACAGTCTTCAAAAAAGCGCCGCCCCTCGTCGGTGAGGGTAATGCGGCGGGTGGAGCGGATCAGCAGCCGCACCCCGTAGCGGTCTTCCAGGCCTTTGATGCGGGCGCTCATGCTGGCAGGGGACAAGCCCACTTCCCGGCCGGCTGCTGCCAAGCCCTTGTTTTTTACCACCCTCACGAAGAGGTCCATATCGCCAAGCTTGTCCATACTCTTTAGCTTTTCTGAAGATTGATTTCATATTGGCGCCAATTGTTCAGGTCAGCAACAGAACTTAGCCTGTGGGCAACACCATTTTTGGAGCCCATCATGAGCCTATCCACGCTGTTTACACCGCTCGACAAAAGGGCGCTACGTCTGCCCAGTCGTATTGTCATGGCCCCCATGACCCGTGCCCGCTCGGCCCAACCGGGGGACATTCCCACCGCCCTGATGGCCCAATACTATGCCCAGCGGGCCTCCGCCGGGCTGATAGTGACCGAGGCCTCGCAAATCTCGCCCCAGGGTAAGGGCTATTCCTTTACCCCCGGTATTTACAGCCAGGCGCAAATTGCCGGCTGGCAACTGGTTACCCGCGCCGTGCATGAGGCCGGTGGCCGCATCTTCTTGCAGCTGTGGCATGTGGGGCGGATGTCCCACGGTTCGCTGCACCCGGACGGCAAGCCGGTGGCGCCGTCGGCCATCGCGCCGCAATCCCAGGTGTGGATAGTGGGGGACGATGGCGAGGGCCGGATGCTGGACTGCCCCGAGCCTCGGGCCCTTGGCACCGATGAGGTGGCGCAGGTGGTGGCCGATTACCGCCAGGCCGCTTTGAATGCCATAGAAGCCGGCTTTGACGGCGTCGAGGTACACGGCGGCAACGGCTATCTGGTGGACCAGTTCCTGCGGCGCAGCTCCAACCACCGCCAGGACCAATACGGTGGCCCCTTGGAAAACCGCATCCGCTTTGCCCGGGAAGTGGTTGAAGCCATCAGCGGCGCCATAGGCCCGGAGCGCACCGCCATCCGCCTGGCGCCCTTTATCACCCAAAGGGGCATGGACGACCCAGAGGCTATCGACGCCATCCTGGCCCTGGGCCACGCCTTCGACAAGCTGGGCATCGCCTACATGCACCTGGCAGAAGCCGACTGGGACGACGCTCCTACCGTCTCTGAAGATTTTCGCCACGCCTTTCGCGCCGCCTTCAGTGGCCCGGTGATTGTGGCCGGTAACTACAGCGCCGAGTCGGGCGCCGCCTTGATAGAAAGCGGCTTGGTGGATCTGGTGGCCTTTGGCCGCAAGTTCATCGCCAACCCCGACTTGCCAGCCAGGCTCCAGCAAGGCCAGCCCCTGGCCGAGGTAACAGATCCCAGCACGCTGTTTGGCGGTGACGCCAGGGGTTACACCGATTACCCGGCCCTGGGTACCGGTAACCTTGAGGGCACCCATCATGGCCGGTAAAGCCCTGGCGCTGGCATCCCTTGCCGCCTTGGCTCTCTCCTCTGGGGCCCTGGCTGCCGAGGAACTAGTCAAGCCACAGCAACTGATGGTGGACAGCAGCCTGCCCAAAGCGGTGGCAGACGCAGCAGTGCTGGCGGCGCGGCGCTACGACACCTTCTGGGCCACCGGCGACAAAACCTTGGCCCTTAAAACCCTGGCCCCTGATTTTATGGACCGCACCCTGCCCCCACACCGGGCGCAGGGCATAGCCGGGCCCTTGGCCGCCTCGCAAGGGTTTCGCCAGGCTGTGCCTGACCTAAACTGCACCGTCGAGCAGATGCTGGTAGTGGCAGACCGGGTGGTGGCGCACCTTCACTTTACCGGCCATTTCTCCGGCCAGTTCAACGGGGTGCAGGGTAAAGGCCAAGCCATTGATTTTATTGCTACCGATATCTACCGGGTGGCAGATGGCGTTATCAAAGAGAACTGGCATATCGAGGACAACCTCACCCTCCTGACCCAGATGGAGGTGGTGAAGTGGTGCAAAGCCCCGCTGATGCGGGGCTTTTTTATTGCCGGTACTGCTTGATCTGCTGGCTCAAAAAGTCTTTCAAGGCCACCACCGCCGGGGTGATGGAGAGCCGGTGCGGGCATACCAGGTAAAGGGGGGTCGGCTCGGTGGGCCAGCCTTCCAGCAAGGGTTTGAGGCGGCCGGCGGCGATGTCGGCGCTGACATCCAAGGCCGATTTATAGGCGATGCCCTGGCCGCTGATGGCCCAGCGGCGCACACACTCGGCGTCGTCACTGACCCTGTTGCCGCTGACCTTGACCTTGTCGCTGCCAAACAGCCATTGCTCGTACACCCTGTCTCCCAGCACAAAGCGCAGGCAGTTGTGATCTTTGAGCTCGGCCGGGTTCTGGGGGGCGCCATGGCGGGCAATGTAGGCCGGCGAGGCCACCAGCAGGCGCTTATTGCTGGTATCCAAGGGCAGCGCCACCAGGCTGGAGTCTTCCGGCACCCCGTAACGCAACGCCACGTCTACCGGTTGGCGAAACAAGTCGCTGATGCGGTCACTGACCCTGAGCCGCAGCTTAAGGGCCGGGTGGCGGGCCATAAAGGCGTCGAGCCAGCCCAGCAGCAGGTTGCGGCCCAGATCGGAGGGCATGGACAGGGTTAATTCCCCCGCCACCTGTTGGCGGCCACGGCTCAGCTCTTGCTGGCCTTGCTGCAAGGCCGCCAGGGCCGCCTTGGCATGCACCAGATAATGGGAGCCCTCCGGGGTGGGCCGCAGGCTGCGGGTCGAGCGCACTAAAAGTCGCAGGCCAAGGGCATCTTCCAGCCGTTTGACGGCGGCGCTGGCCACCGCCGGGGTGATGTCCAGCTCCCGCGCTGCCGCCGACAAGCTGCCTTGCTCGGCGGCCAGTACCAGCACTTGCAGGTCGTCCAATCGCACCATGATTTTCAAATTCCAGGCGAAACTGTTACCGAGTTTACCCGCTTTTTTAAGAAAAACCCCTTAGGCATGCTGGGGACACTTACCGCCACAGGAACCTACCCCATGAAAGCCATTGCCTTTACCCAAAGCCTGCCCATCAGCGATGCCAACGCCCTGCAAGAGATGGAGCTGCCAATGCCCGCCCCCGGCCCCCATGATATTCGGGTGGCCGTCAGCGCCGTGTCGGTTAACCCGGTGGACGTAAAAGTGCGCGCCGGCGCGCAGCCAGAGCCCGGCGAGCCGCGCATCCTCGGTTTTGACGCCGTGGGCGTGGTCGATGCCATCGGTAGCCGGGTCACGCGCTTTAAAGCCGGTGACCGGGTCTGGTACGCCGGCGACATCACCCGCCCCGGCTCCAATGCCGAGTTTCAGCTGGTGGACGAGCGCATTGCCGCCCTCGCCCCCCAAAATCTTGGTGACGGCGAAGCCGCAGCCATGCCCCTGACCGCCATTACCGCCTGGGAGCTGCTGTTTGACCGCCTGGAGCTTGATAAGCGCGACACCCTGGGCAAAACCCTGCTGGTGGTCGGCGCGGCCGGCGGCGTGGGCTCGATTTTGGTGCAGCTGGCCAAGACCCTTACCGGGCTCACCGTGATTGGCACCGCCTCGCGGCCGCAAAGCCAAGAGTGGGTGTTGTCGCTGGGGGCCGACGCCGTTATCGACCACCGCCAGCCCCTGGACCAAGCCCTGCAAGCCGCCGGCTTCGAGCAGGTGGATTTTGTGGTGAGCCTTAACCAGACCGACCATCACTTCGACGCCATCATCGAGGCCCTCAAACCCCAGGGTAAGCTGGCGCTTATTGACGACCCCGAGCTGATTGACGTGCGCAAGCTCAAGCGCAAAAGCCTGTCGCTGCACTGGGAACTGATGTTTACCCGCCCCATGTTTGCAACCGATGACCTACAAAGGCAGCACCAGCTGCTGACCCAGGTGGCCGCCATGGTGGATAAAGGCCAGTTGCAGACCACCCTGGCCGAGGTTTTGGGTACCATCAGTGCCACAAACCTTAAAAAGGCCCACGCCCTTATCGAAAGCAACGCCACTATCGGCAAGCTGGTCCTGGCCGGTTTTGGCGACTGACCCCACAGGGCCTGTTCCTTGAGCATTCAGCCGTGGCCCAGGTCCGTGGCAGCTATAAAAAAGCCCGCGCCAGCGGGCTTTGCCGTTATACCGCCTGGCCGGCGGCCCAGCCCGAGCTCCAGGCCCACTGGAAGTTGTAGCCCCCCAGCCAGCCGGTCACGTCCATCACTTCGCCGATAAAGTAGAGGCCGGGTACGTCCTTGGCTTCAAAGGTCTTGGAAGACAGCTGGTCGGTATCCACCCCTCCCAGGGTCACTTCGGCGGTGCGGTAGCCTTCGGTGCCGTTGGGATGGACCCGGAATTGCGCCAGGGCGCTGACCAGCTTTTTCATACGCCCGGCATCCAGGGCTTTTAGCGGTAAATCCCCTTCTATCGCCCCATGTTCGGCGAGGATCTCCACCAACCGCTTGGGCAGTAGCCGGGCCAGGGCCGTTTTCAGGGCCTGGTTGGGGTGTTTGGCCGCCATCTGGCCAAGGGCCTGCTCCAGATCCAGGTCCGGCAGCAGGTTGAGGGTGACGTCTTGCCCCGGCTGCCAGAAACTGGAGATCTGCAAGATGGCCGGGCCCGACAGGCCCCTGTGGGTAAAGAGCAGGGCTTCCTTGAACAGGGTGCCGTCCTCGCTGCGGGCCGACACCGGCAGGGACACCCCGGCCAGGTCCACAAAGCGGTCCAGGTCGGGCTTGTCCAGGGTAAAGGGCACCAGGCCGGCCCGGGTGGGCAGTACCTTGAGGCCAAATTGCTGGGCTATCTGGTAGCCAAGGGGAGTGGCGCACAGCTTGGGCATGGACAGGCCGCCACAGGCCACCACCAGGCTTTCACAACTGATGGCCTCGCCGTTGGCCTTGAGGCTGAAACCGCTGGCGGTCTTGGCGATATCGCTGACCTGGCTTTTCAGCCGCACCGTAACCCCGGCCCAGTCGCACTCGGTGAGCAGCAGCTGCACTATGTCCTTGGCCGAGTCGTCGCAAAACAGCTGGCCCAAGGTCTTTTCGTGATAGGCGATGCCGTGGCGGTCCACCAGCTCGATAAAATCGTGCTGGCTAAAACGGGCCAGGGCTGATTTCACGAAGTGGGGGTTGCGGCACAGGTAGTTGGCCGGGCTGGCATGGAGGTTGGTGAAGTTACAGCGGCCACCGCCGCTGATCAGGATCTTCTTGCCCGCCTGTTTGGCATGATCCAGCACCAGTACCTTGCGGCCCCGGTAACCGGCCTGGGCGGCGCACATCAAACCGGCGGCGCCGGCGCCAATGATCACAACGTCAAACTGGGCCATGGGCTCCCCTCTCATTCAGGGGCGCTAGTCTACACAAGCCGGGGCCATAAAAAACCACCTCTTGGAGGTGGTTTTTTCGACAGGTCCAGTGCTTGAGACCTTAGGCGCTGAGCTGGGCGACGGCGGCTTCCAGTTCGGCAGCCACTTGGGCATTGGTCACCTGGCCGGTGGCCATGTCGAAGTTGTCGAAGAAGCTGGGTACCGACACCGCTGCCTTGACGTTGCCACCGAAGAAAGGGGCAGAGGCCTGGGCTGCCGCCAGCACCGACTTGGCGCCACCCGGGCCGGGGGACGTGGCCAGGTAAAGAGCCGGTTTTTCCTGGAACAGGTTGCGCTCGATACGGGTGGCCCAGTCAAAGAGGTTCTTGTAGGCGGCCGGGTAGTGACCATTGTGCTCGGCGTAGGAGATCACGAAGGCGTCGGCCTGGGCCAGATCGGCCAGGAATTGCTTGGCCCCTTCGGCCTGGCCAATTTCCTTTTCCAGGTCCTGGCTGAACATGGGCACGTCATAGTCGCGGATATCCAACACCTTGACCTCGGCGTTTGCGACTAGACCGGCAGTGTAGGTGGCCAGGGCTTTGTTGATGGAAGCGGCGCTGTTGCTGGCACCGAAGGCAATGATTTTCATGGTAGTGACTCGCTAAGCTGTCTGAGATAGTCCTAAGCTATCGTTCTGAAACGGCCACGACAATGGCAAAAAAGCCTTTAATACGTTCGATTTTATGAAATAAAAGACCGGCCAGCTGGCCGGTCTTTTCATCAGGATTGGGCGGGTGCTCCGGCCCCTGGGTCCGGCCGGCCAATCCCCTCCGGCAGGGACTCGATGTGCAGGGTTTGGGTTGGGAAGGCACAGTCCGCCCCCAGTTCGTGGATGATGTTGATGATTTTCAGCATCACGTCCTGTTTCACCTGGTGGTACTCGGCCCAGACCGTGGTCTTGGTAAAGGTGTAGATAAAAAAATCCAGGCTGGAGGGGCCAAAGGCGTTGAAGTTCACCATCAGCGTCCGGTTCTGGTCGATATCCGGGTGCTGTTGCAGCATCTCCTTCACTTTCGCCACCACTTCGCCCATTTTACCGGCATCCTGGTAACGGATACCTATGGTCTCGTTGATGCGGCGGTTGAGCATCCTTGAGGGGTTTTCCACCGAGATCTGGGTAAACACCGAGTTGGGCACGTACAGGGGCCGCTGGTCGAAGGTGCGGATCTGGGTTACCCGAAAGCCGATGCGCTCCACTGTGCCTTCGATTTGCCGGTCGGGGCTGCGGATCCAGTCCCCCACCTTGAACGGCTTGTCGAAGTAGACCACCAGGGACCCGAAGAAGTTGGCCAGCAGATCCTTGGCGGCCATACCCACCACCAGGCCGCCGACGCCGCCCAGGGCCAGGATACCGGAGATGTTGACCCCCAGGCTCTGGAACACCGTCAGCAGGAAGATGACGATGATGGTGGCCTTGAGCAGCTTGCCCACCGCCTGCACCGTGGTGACGTCGCGGCCACGGTGCACGAACTCCTTCTCGCCGCCGTTGGTCAGGCGCCAGGCACTCCAGGCCAGCAGGCACTCCATCAGCACCTGACGCAGGGTCGGCAGGTACTGGGCCAGCTCGGAATCGATACGGCTGGCCACGGTCTCGGCGACCATGGACACACCCACCAGCAGGATCAGCCAGTTGATGGGCCCATTGAGGCTGTCCCAGAGCATGTCGTCCCAGGTGGAGGCGGAGCGGTTGACCAGCCCCAGCAGGCGCTTGGCCAAAATCCGCCATAGCAGGGTAACCAGCAGGGTCAGGGTGATGATCACCAGCACATCCACCAGCCAGCCTTCGCCTAGCCACTGGGTCATGGCGCCATAGAGGCTGCGCCACCAGGATTGCAATTGAGCCATCAGAGTGCCGCCAGTACCACTTCGGCCTTGGAGCCTTCAAAGGTCTTGGGAGGCTCGACGTTAAGCAGGGTGACGGTGCCGTCTTCCACCACCATGGCGTAGCGGCGGGAACGGATACCGCCGAAGGCGCCGGTGTCCATGTCCAGGCCAAGAGCCTGGGTGAAGCTGGCGTCGCCGTCGCCCCACATGGCGATGGCCTCCGCGTTTTGGGCCTTGCCCCAGGCGTCCATCACGAAAGCGTCGTTCACCGACAGGCAGACGATGGCGTCCACGCCCTTGGCCTGGAACTGGTCCGCCAGCACCACGTAACCGGGCAGGTGGGCTTCGGAACAGGTGGGGGTAAAGGCACCTGGTACCGCAAACAGCACCACTTTTTTGCCGGCGAAGAAGGCCTGGGTCTGCACCTCGACGGTTTGGCCGTCGACGCGTTGCTGCACGCCGGCAGCGGGGATCTTGTCACCTACCTGGATCATGGGTTTCTCCTTAACATGAAATTGAGTCCAGCCTACCCCAGGCCCCACCTGGCTGCCAGCGCGGCGCCCATGTCATTCAGTCGGCACCGCCATTGCCATTTGCCAAGCGCAACATTGCAATTACAATTGCAACATAAATATTAAGAGTCCACCGGATGGCTTCGTTCCTGTCACGTCTGCGCCTCGGCCTATGGCTTATCGCCCTGCCTTTGCTGCTGGGGGTTCTTTGCTATCTGTGCTGGCGGCCCACCACCCTGTTTGAGATCTGGTTGGCAGGGCACTGGCCCACCTTAGGCGCGGCCTTGGCCGATTTACGCCACCAACTGGCCCTACCCTGGTTGCCCCTGCTCAGCCCCAGCCTGGCGGATTTCTGCTGGGCCTTTGCCCTGGCCGCCACCTTGGTGCTGCTGGGCCAGCACCGCCCCTGGCTCGCGCTGCTGGTGGCCGCCAGCGCCGAACTGGCGCAAAGGCCGGGCTGGCTGCCCGGCACCTTTGACTGGCTGGACCTGGCCGCCCTGCTGTTGGCGGTGCTGCTGGCACACCCCCTATCCCTGTACCTGATGGAGCTATCCCATGAACCTATGGAAAACCCTGGCATCCCTGTGCGCTAGCGCGCTCTTCGTCCTGTTGGCGGCCGGCTCGGCCAGCGAGCCCGCCGTTTACGACACCACCAACTGGGCCCCGGTGAAAGTGCCCGGCGGTGTGGTGGCCAACCGGGATCTGAAGATCGTCGCCGAAGACGGCAGCTTCACCCTGGAAGGAGGCAAGCGCTTTACCACCCCCTTTGACATCTACGGCTGGAAAAACAGCACCGCCTTTGCCAGCGACGACAAGCTGTTGGAAAACTACAACAACGCCCTGGCCAATGGCGCCCGCAAGGTCCGTATCTACCAGCAGGGCCTGAGCGAACCCCTGTATGGGGTGCTGCTGTTCAACCAGGGTATCGCCAGTGCCCACGGCCCCGGCGCCCGCTCCTACATGGTGCAGGTTCCCGAAGACAAGCTGGCGGCGGCCCGCAACGGCGTCACCTCGGTGGCCTTCGAGCGTATGTACTGGACCGCCTCCTGGAGCAGCGGCTCCAAGAGCGAAAAACACTGGTACGGCTGGGCCCTGTGGATATCCGCCTACCCCTTCTGAGGACAAGCCATGAAGCCATTGCATTTGGCCCTGGCCAGCCTATTGCTGGCCGGGGCGGCCCAGGCCGAGCCCAAGCTTCGCATCGGCAAGCACTGGTTTGCCATTCCCAGCAGCTGCGTCCCTTCCCGCAGCCTTGGCGCCCGGCAGGATGAAAGGGGCTTTGGGGCCAGCGAGGACAAACGGGGGTTTGGCAGCGGTGCCGATCAGCGGGACCTGGGTGCCAACAGCGACCAGCGGGCCTTTGGCAGCGGCGCCGACAAAAGGGCCTTCGGAGACGACGCGGACAAACGGGGTTTTGGCGCCGACACCGCTGACCGCGCCTTTGGCGACGACGCCGGCAAACGGGGCTTTGGCAGCGAAGCGGACAAGCGGGAACTGGGCAGCGAGGCGGATAAAAGAGGCTTTGGCAGCGCCGCCGATGGCCGCGCCCTTGGCAGCGATGCCGACCAACGCGCCTTGGGCAGCGACGCCGACCAGCGCGGCTTCGGCGCCGACCAACAGGTACTCAAATGTGAAAAGCTCAAGGACGACAGCGGCTTTTACCTGATCGCCGTCAGCCCCCAGGCCGAGGTGGCCCTGGCCTCCCCCCTCAATGGCGAAGTGCGTTGGGACGGCAGCCGCTGGCTGGTGTTGACCGACGATCTGAGCCTGAACCTCAAATAGGGTAGATATCGAAGCGGTTCTTCTTGGTAGGCACCGAGGAGGCCGGCTTCACCCCCGCCAAAGGCTCGGCATAGTCGGGCCTTTTTACCACCACCTTGTACTTGGCAGCGGCTTTGGCGGCCGCCAGCAGGGCGTCGGCATCGAGATCCGCTCCCACCAGGGTCTGGAAGATGCGCATCTCCTTTTTCACCAGGGCCGACTTTTCCCGGTGCGGGTACATGGGGTCCAGGTAAACCACGTCCGCCTGCAAGGCCGGCAACAACTCCACGGAAGGACCATGATGCAAGGTCATGCGCCCGATGATGTCGGCCACCTCGCTGTCTTTGGCCCGTTCCAGGCCATCCGCCAGCAGCGCCGCCACCGCCGGGTGGCGCTCCACCAGGGTCACGGTGCAGCCCAGGGTGGCCAGCACGAAGGCGTCCCGCCCCAGGCCGGCGGTGCCGTCGATCACCGAGGGGTTGGCACCCTTCTTCAGGCCCACCGCCTTGGCGATGGCCTGGCCCCGGCCACCCCCGAACTTGCGCCGGTGCGCCGCCGCCCCCTCCACAAAGTCGACAAAGATGGCCCCCAGCTTGGGTTCGTCGGTTTTACGCAGTTCCAGGCGGGCCTCGGTTAGCACCAGCACACAGGGAGCGTCGCCAAGGTCGCGGCCAAAGCCGTAGCGCTGGCGCAGCTGCTCGGCGTGGGGCTCACGTTCAGGACTCTCGCAGATAAGGGGCACGGCCATGGTCTTCTCCTACTGGGCCGGGCAAGTCTACTGCCCTGCCCGCCTGGCCACAACGGGATCAATCAATAAATAAACCATTAGCTTTACAAAGCTAGCAAAGCACGCCAAATTAAATAAAGTAATCACTATAGAAAGTGAGCGGCGCCATGACAGCACCCGACCTTGAGCACCAGAGCATTACTGTGCCTGACCTCAACGCGACCCTGGATACCCTGCTAGCGCTGCAGGTGACAGAGGGCCTGAGGCTGGAGCAGATCCAAAACATCGACCACGACCCGGCCCAGCGCCCCTGTTATTACTGAGGCCAAGCCAAGGAGTGCCCATGAACCTCAACCAAGTCACCCTGCCGGTCCGCGATCTTGCCCAAGCCAACCGTTTCTACCTGGCCCTTGGCTTTACCCAGATCGTCGACAGCCCCCATTACGCCCGCTTCGCCTGCCCCCAGGGAGAGGCCAGTTTTTCACTGGTGGAGCACAGCACGCCCTGCGCCAATGGCGCCGTCATCTATTTTGAATGCGTGGTTCTGGATGCCCAGGTGGCACAGCTGAAAGCCAAGGGCATCGCCTTTGAACAAGACCCTGAAGACAAACCCTACCTGTGGCGAGAAGCGGTATTGCAGGACCCATCCGGTAACAGGATCAAACTGTTCTGGGCCGGCGACAACCGGCTCAATCCCCCCTGGCGGGTCAATATCCAAGGCCCGCAATAGCCTGCCCTGCTAGCGAAAAGGAGCGTCAATGAACACCATCACCCTGCTGGGCAGTGCCCGAGGCAACGGCTACACCGCCACCCTGGCCGAAGCCATCGGCTTTCGCGTCCTGAACCTAAATGACTACCTGATCCGCCCCTTCGACTACAGGGGCAACGGTACCGGCGACGATTTCCTGCCGCTGATGGACAAACTCTTGCAGTACGACCGTATCCTGCTGGCCAGCCCTTTGTACTGGTACAGCATGAGCGGCCAGATGAAAGTCTTTTTGGACCGTATCACCGACCTGCTGACCCATCACAAAACCATGGGGCGTCGGTTAAGAGGCAAGGCGGCCGGGGTGATCGCCAGCGGCGGTGCCCAGGTGCCGCCGCCCTGCTTTGAAGAGCCCTTCCGGCTGACCTTCGGCTACCTGGGCATGGACTACCAGGGCATGAGCTACCTGGACACCAGCCAGGGGCTGGATGACGCGGTGTTGGCCAAGGTGGCCGCCAACCACCCCTTCAGGGACGACTATGCCTTGGCCAGCAGCGGGAACTGGGCAAAGGCGACGCCGGCATGACCGGTGCGCATAAAGTTGCGGATATTGCCGTGGTCGCTGCCATCGGGGTTACCCAGCACCTCGTCACGGTAGTAATGGCCGAACAGGGCCAGGGTCTGGTCCTTGTCCAACGCAAGGTACTGACCAAGGGCCAGCAGTTTGCATGAACCGTTGTTCTGGCCAGCGGCGTTTTGCAGCTCACCGTTTGCAAAGGCGGTGGCGGTAAAGCTGAACTGGGCATCCACCAGGGCGATGACATCGGCAAAGTCGATGTGGCCGGGGTCCTGTTCCAGGGCCCTTTTCAGGTCATCCAAAGACGTAAAAGACATGTGCGGTTCCTCAAGGGAGCAGGCCCTTAATTGGGCCTGTTGTCCCCCACCGAAAAGCCGATGGTTTGGCTGATTTCGTTAAAGCTGCGGCCCGACTCGCCCTGCCAGGCGTTGAATGCGTCTTGGATGGCGGCCAGGGATCTTTGGCTGCCGGCGCTGCCGTCGAAGATGGCGCAGTGCTTGAGGTAGTGCTCCACGTCTTGGCTCAGCAGGAAGCAGTCCAATCCCACCCGACGCAATGCCACAGGGCCGGTATTGCCCCCCAGGCGGCTGCCGTGTTTTTTCAGGTACTGCCACAGGCCCACCAGGTTGTCCTTGGGCCAGGCCCGAAGCCAGTTGGCGGCGCTGCCGTGCTGTTCGGCCAGGTCCGCCAGCATTTGGGCGTTCTGGCGTATGGTCATCACTTTGGTGGCGTTGCGGATAATGCGTGGGTCCTGGGATTTTTGCTCCCAGACCTCATCCGGTAGCAGTAGCATTTTCTCGATATCGAAACCGAAGAACACCGCCTCGAAGTCCGGCCATTTCTGCTCCACCACCCGCCAGACAAAGCCGCTCTGGAAAATCTGCTTGGTAAAAGCCGCCAGCAGCCGGTCATCGGTCAGGTCAGCCAGGTCGCCAAAGTGAGCCGGTGGCCGCAGCAGGGCTTCAAGGGCGGCGTCGCCGCCCTTACGCGCCGCCGCCCGGGCCCAGATCTTTTGAAAGGGCTCACGCATCAGGCAGCGATCCCACTGTGGCGCAGCAGCGGCTCCACCGACGGCTCGCGGCCACGAAAGGCCTTGAACAGGGCCATGGGTTCCTTGGCGCCCCCTTGGCTGAGGATGCAGTCCAGGAAGGCCTGGCCGGTCTGGGCGTTAAATACCCCTTCTTCCTCGAAGCGACCGAAGGCGTCGGCGCTCAGCACCTCGGCCCATTTGTAGGAGTAGTAACCCGCCGCATAGCCGCCAGCAAAGATGTGGCTAAAGCCGTGCTGGAAGCGGTTGTAGGCCGGGGGCTTGCTGACCGCCACCTGGGCGCGCACCTGGTCCAGCACGGCCTGGATATGGGCGCCCTGGGCCGGGTCGAATTCCTTGTGCAGGCGAAAATCGAACAGGGCAAATTCCAGCTGCCGCAGCATCTGCATAGCGCTTTGGAAATTTCGGGCCGCCAGCAGGTTGTCCAGCAGGGCCTGGGGCAGGGGTTCGCCGCTGTCCACGTGGCCGGAGATGATGGCCAGGGCCTCGGGGGCCCAGCACCAGTTTTCCAGGAACTGGCTGGGCAGCTCGACGGCGTCCCAGGGCACGCCGTTGATACCGGCTACCTCGGCCACCTCGATACGGGTCAGCATGTGGTGCAGGCCATGGCCGAACTCGTGGAACAGGGTGATCACCTCGTCGTGGGTGAACAGGGCCGGCTTGCCCCCCACCGGGCGGGAGAAGTTACAGGTGAGGTAGGCCACCGGCTTTTGGCGAGAGCCGTCCGGCAGGTGGCGGCTGCCCCGGCAGTCGTCCATCCAGGCGCCGCCCCTTTTGCCTTCACGGGCGTACAGGTCCAGGTAGAAGCTGCCCAGGTGCTGGCCGCCCTTGTGGATCTCGAAAAAGCGCACTTCCGGGTGGTAGAGATCCAGGCCCTTGCGCTCCTGGATGTCGATACCGAACAGCTTGTGCACCACGGCGAACAAGCCGGGCACCACTTTGGTCTCGGGGAAGTAGGGTTTGAGCTTCTCGTCGCTGACCGCGTAGCGGGCTTCCTTGAGCTGTTCGGCGTAGAAGGCTTGGTCCCAGGACTGGAAGTCGTCACAGCCCTTGGCGGCGGCAAAGCGCTTGAGTTCGTCCAGGTCGGCCTGGCCCTGGGCCTGGGAGCGGCGGGCCAGATCCCCCAAAAAGCCCAGCACCTGGTCGGTGCTTTCGGCCATTTTGGTGGCCAGGCTCAGTTCGGCATAGTTGCCAAAACCCAGCAGTTGGGCCAGCTCATGGCGCAGGGCCAGGGTTTCGTCCATCAGGGCGCTGTTGTCGAACTGCGGGTCCCCCTGGTCGGAGGCGCGGGTGCAGTAGGCCTGGTACATCTCTTCACGCAGGGCACGGTCCTGGGCGTAGGTCATCACCGCCAGGTAGACGGGGATGTCCAGGGTCAGCAGCCAGCCGTCCTTACCCTTACCCTGGGCAATCTCCGCCAGCATGGCTTTGGCATCCTCCGGCAGGCCGGCCAGGGCCGCTTCCTCGGTGACGTGCTTTTGCCAGGCTTGGGTGGCGTCCAGCAGGTTGTTGGAATATTTGGAGCCCAGCTCCGACAGCCGGCTTTTGATCTCGCCGAAGCGGGCTTTTTGCTGCGCCGGCAGATCGACACCGGACAGGTGGAAGTCGCGCAGGGTGTTGTTGATGGCCTTTTGCTGGGCCTCGGTGAGGACGGCAAAGGCGGGGCTGTCCGCCAGCTTCTTGTAAGCGGCAAAGAGGCCCTGATGCTGGCCGACCCAGGTGGAGAACTCGCTGAGCAGCGGCAGGCAGGACTCGTAGGCGGCGCGCCACTGGGGGTTGCTCATCACCGAATTGAGGTGGGACACCGGCGACCAGGCCTTGGCCAGGCGGTCGTTGGTTTCTTCCAGGGGCTCAATCAGGCTCTGCCAGCTGGGTTCGGCGGTGCTGGCCACTACGGTTTCCACGGCCTGGCGGCAATCGGCCAGCAGTACTTCTATGGCGGGCTTGATGTGCTCGGCCTTGATGGCACTGAAAGGGGGGAGGACGGCGTTGTCCAGCAGCGGGTTCGACATGATGATTTCTCTTGCTCCTAATCCTGTGAAGATTGGGCCAGGGCCGAGGAAATCAAGGTCAAGGGGGCGCAGGTCCCCCTTAGAGTTTCTCGAAATCCTTCTTCAGCTGGAATTCGCTGTCGGTGACGATACGTTCCAGTGCCGCCACCCGCGCCTTCAGCTCGGCCAGTTCCTGGTCCAGTTTGGGATCTGCCTTGGGGGTGGCATGCCGGTGCTGCATCCAGGCTTTGACAAGCCCGGCCGCCAGGCTGGCCACCACGACTACGGTAATAAAGGTAAAGACGTTCATCCGTGCCTCCTTAAAGGGTTGGAGCCTACTTTACCTCAGTTTAAAAAAACCATGACAAATCGACATAAATCTTTACGCTTTCACCGGCGTGCGCATGGTGACGAATTCCTCGGCGGCGGTGGGGTGGATGCCGATGGTGGCGTCGAACACCGCCTTGGTGGCGCCGGCCTTGAGGGCCACCGCAAAGCCTTGGGTGATCTCCCCGGCCTCGGCCCCCACCATGTGCAGGCCCAGCACCCGGTCTGAGGCCTTGTCCACCACCAGCTTCATCAGGGTGCGTTCCTGGCTGCCCGACAGGGTGTGCTTAAGGGCCCGGAATTCGGACTTGAAAATCACCACTTCCCCGTACTTGGCCCGGGCCTCGGCTTCGGTGAGGCCGACGGTACCGATATTGGGGTGGGTGAAGACGGCGGTGGGGATGTGTTCATAGTCCATGGTGCGGCTGGCGTCCCCAAACAGCTGGTTGACCAGGGTCATGGCTTCGGCCAGGGCCACCGGAGTCAGCTGGAAGCGGTCTATCACGTCCCCCAGGGCATAGATGCTGGGCACGCTGGTCTGGAAGCGTTCATCCACCTTGATGGCACCGGCGTCGTTGAGGGCCACACCGGCCGCCTCCAGGCCCAGGTTCTGGGTGCGGGGCACCCGGCCCGTGGCAAAGAGCACCTGGTCTACTTCCAGCTGCTCGCCGTCTTCCAGCTGCAGCAGCAGGCCGGTGGTGGTTTTCTCGATGGCGGTGACATTGTTGTTGAAGCGGAACTCGATGCCGTCTTTGGCCATCTCGCTGGTGACGAAACTGCGCACGTCCTGATCAAAGCCCCGCAGCAGTTGGTCGCGGCGGTAGATCTGCACCACCTGGCTGCCCAGGCCCTTGAAGATGGAGGCAAATTCGGAGGCGATATAGCCGCCCCCCACTACCGCCAGGCGCTGGGGAAAGCTGGCCAGGTCGAAGATCTCGTTAGAGGTGATGGCGTGTTCCTTGCCGGCGATGTCCGGCACGAAGGGCCAGCCACCCACAGCTACCAGGATGCGCTCGGCACTGATGTCGGTGCCGGCCACGGTCACGGTGTGAGCACCTTTGATGGTGGCAAAGTCGCGGTAAACGGTGACCTTGGCGCCGTCCATCAGGCCGTCGTAGATGCCGTTGAGGCGGCTTATTTCCTTGGCTCTGTTGGCCTTGAGCTGTTGCCAGTCAAAGCCCGGGCGCTCGGATTGCCAGCCAAAGCCCCTGGCCTCTTCAAAACCGTGGCCGTACTCGGCGGCATAGGCATAGAGCTTCTTGGGGATACAGCCCAGGTTGACGCAGGTACCGCCCATGGCACTGCCTTCGGCCACGGCCACCCGCGCACCGGTGGCCGCCGCCATGCGGCTGGCCCTGACACCGCCAGAGCCGGCGCCGATAACGAAAAGGTCGTATTGGTACTGAGACATTTGCTGCTCCCCTGGGCCGGCCTTACCGGCTTGCTGTGCGTCTAAGGGCCCATTATGCCCAAAGCCACCAGCCTTGGCTGCCTTTGCCTTAGATTGCGTTAATCGCTACCATCTGCGCTCCGCCACCAGGAGTCGTTGTAGATGGACAAGGACGTAAGTTTCCGGCCGAGCCGCAGGCCCAGGTTCGATAATTCTGAACTCACCAAGACTGGCTTCTGGGTAGGGCAGGTCTTCATGCTGATCGCCACCGTCATGGGGGTCTACCTGGCGGCCCAGCAAGGGCTGGCCCAGGCCAT
Source organism: Gallaecimonas xiamenensis 3-C-1 (assembly GCF_000299915.1). Lineage (NCBI taxonomy): Bacteria > Pseudomonadati > Pseudomonadota > Gammaproteobacteria > Enterobacterales > Gallaecimonadaceae > Gallaecimonas > Gallaecimonas xiamenensis. Next base: position 5,729 of record NZ_AMRI01000002.1, on the reverse strand, counting down.
TGCCTTCGACGATCTCGACGACCAGCAGAACAACTATTACCTGCGCCGCTCCCTGCACGACGAACTGGCCGACAACATCCAGGTGATCCGCGATTACACCGCCACCCTGGAGAAGGAAAAGCCCTACCACCTGGACCGCTACCACCCGCAGCTGCAGTTCTACGTGTGGGACGCCATGCGCTACAACCCCAATACCTTGCAGACCCCCAGCCAGTTCCTGTCCGGGGTGCGCCGCTATTATGCCGAGATCCAGGACATCATCAGCAAGGGTGAGCAGCGTACCTACGGCGTCCATTTCTACATCAACCTGCTCAGGGAAAAGACCGACGCCGTCGAAAAGAGCACCCTCAAGGACATGGCTGACGACATAGGTCAGCTCAAGCTGGACCTGAAAAAAGCCGGTGTGGACGTAGACTGATGACCCTCAAAGCCTGCCCCCATTGCCGCACCCAGTCCCTGCAACCCACCCGTTATCATGGCGAAGAAGTGGATCTGTGCCGCCTCTGTGGCGGCCTTTGGTTTGAAAAAGGCGAACTGGACCAGGCCCTGGCCGCCGCCGACGACGACTACGAACAGGTGGAGGTGGAAAGCCACCTGGGCAGCCACCTGGGCCGTACCGAGCTGCCTTGCCCCGACTGCGGCAAGGCCATGGACAGGTATCATCTGCTGCCCGGCTATGAAGTGGAAGTGGAGGCCTGCACCCAGGGCCACGGCCTGTGGATAGAAAAGCACGAACTGGCCGAAACCCACAACGCCAGCCAGCTGCACCAGCATTTGCAGTCCCTTAACGCCAAACTCAGTTGGAAAAGCTGGGTGTTCCAGTTCCTGACCCAGATGCCGGTGGAATACAACATCAAGCCCAAGACCCGGCCTTGGGTGACTTGGCTGCTGGTGCTGGTCAACTCGCTGCTCTTTGTTGCCGGCATCTATTCTCCCGATGTGGCGGAGTTGCTCTACGGCGAAGCCTTGATCCCCAACGAAATAAGCCACGGCGAGCACTTGAGCGCCCTGGTCAGCAGCCAGTTCCTGCACGGTAGCTGGCTGCACCTGCTGGGCAACATGTATTTCCTGTGGTTGACCGGCGACAACCTGGAGGATGCCCTGGGCCATTGGCGCTTCTTGGGCCTATACCTGTTGTGTGGCCTGGTGGCCGCCCTGGCCCAGGCTGGTATAGAGCCCGATTCCAGCATTCCGGTCATTGGCGCCTCAGGGGCCATAGCCGGCCTCTTCGGCATGTACCTGCTGTGGTTCCGTCATGCCAGCCTGACCTTCATGCTGGTGATTTTCCAGAAGAAGCTGCCACCCTGGGGCTTTTTCCTGATCTGGGTAGGCATCAATGTCTTTGGCATGGCCACCGGCAGCCAGGGCGTGGCCTACATGGCCCACCTGGGTGGTTTGGCCTGCGGCCTGCTGCTGGGCTGGAGCCTTTATGGCTGGGTCCGTAAGCGCTACCCGGTACTGGCTGCCTTGGCTCACCCCAAGTTGATGATCAATCGCTGATAAAAAAGCCGGGCATTGCCCGGCTTTTTTCAAGGTGCCAACTGGGGCTGGGGGCCAGGGCTGCTCGCCAGCCTGGCCAGCAACAGGGTTCTGTCTTTTGCCTCATAACGGCTGACCTGGGCCTGGCGCAGGTCCAGCTTCTGCCCCGTTTCACGCTCCAGCAAACGGCTGATGCCTTCCAGGCTGGGGTCATCCATTTTCAGTACCCTGGGGCCTGTGGCGGCGGTGCCGGGCAGGTAAATAGTGCCGTGATAAAAATCGACCCCGAAGGCCACCAGGCCCGGGATCAGAAACAGCAGCAGGCCGGCAGCGTCAAAAATGGCCACGGCCGGATCGATGCGCCCACCCTTTTGGCCCTGGCGCTCCGGGTGCAGCAGCAAGCCACAACCAGACAGCTGCACCGTCAACAACCCCACCAGGCAAAGCTTGCCCATGGCTGCAGGTTTCATTGGCCCCCCTTGGCTCCGTAGAGCTGTTCAGCCCTGTTGAACATCACCCAGGACGTCAGTATGTATTTGTCCCCCGACAAGGGGGCATTGCCCCTGTGGGTGTGGGTAAAGCCGGCCGGTGCTATCACCATGCGCCCTTTCTTGGGCTGGACCCTATGGCGCTGGTAGAAGAACTCGGTTTCACCGCCCTCTTCCACATCATTAAGGTAATACATCCACAGCAGCACTCGGTGCAGGGGCTCATTGTGGGGCGCTTGGGGGAAGACCTCCGAGTGCCAATGGGGATAGCCCCCCAGCTGCTGCTCGTAGTGCTGCATATTGATATAGCCGCAGCGATAAAAATGCTGCACCAGGGCGTCCAGGTTGGGTTGCCCTACCTCCCGGTAATTGCCCGGGGTCAGGGTAACCGCTTCCCCGGTTTCGGGGTGCAGTACCTGGGGTGACACGGCCCCCATCAGCAGCATGAAGTGCTTGTCCAGGTAGTTACGGATGTGGGGGTAGGTCTGGGTCAATATGGCCTGGTGCATGTCACGCCAATGAGGGTAACGGTCCAGGGTAATGTCCCTGCTGCGCTTCTTGCTCTGGTCTACCCCGGCCCCGGTCTGCCCCGGCGCCACCGCCGGCTCTTCGGCAAAACGAGCCAGCAAGGCATCACATAGGGCATCGGGCAGGGCATTGTCGATAACGTCGATAAATTGCATAGATGTTAATTTTTTGTCCTTCCTGGCCTTACCTTGCCTGGGGCCGGGGCAAAAGAAAAGCAAAAGGCGGCCTGGGGCCACCTTTCGTTTAGGACGAGCTTCAGTCGCAGGTCTTGGGTGCTACCTTCCACACTACAGGCTCCCAGAAGCCGTCTTTGAAGGTGTCGAAACGCTTCTCGGGAATGAACTTGGCTGCCATGTAGTAGACGGTGTTGGCTTCCACCTGCAGCTTGATGGGCTTGGCCATTTGCAGTCCACCGCCACGGCGGGTCAGGCGAAAGTCCTGGATCAGCTCATGGAGTTCGATGCTATGTTCCCCCGGGGTCAGCTTGAAGGTGTCACGGGTCCGCAATACCCCCTCCCCGTCAATCTTGTTTACATAGGCAGGGTAGAGATCCCGGGCCTGGGGTGGGGTGAAGAACACCGAGACCCGGCCACAGCTTCCCTGGGCGGTCGCTTCTTTGGGTTCGGACGAGTTGGGTTGGATCTCCAGGCGCCAGGCCGGCATCACCTGCACGTGCACCTTGCTCGACAAGGTCAGCTTGTCATCCCCCCGGCTTACCAACACATTGATGAAATCCCCTTCGTCCAGGTCATTCAGCTGTGCCAGTACTTCTTTCAAGTCCCGGCGCTCGGTGAGCTTGCCGTTGATGGAGAGGATCTTGTCCTGCTTCTTCACCCCCATCAGGGCGGCGTCGGACCCTGGGGTCAAGGCCATCACTTGGAAGTCTTTGTTCAGGACAGCGCCCCAGTCGTAGTAACGGCGAGACGGCTCTTCCAGGATACGGTGTTTGAGGTTGCCGTCTTCGGCTGCCATCACCGCCGCCCGCGCTTTTTCACGGGCCAGTTGCTCGTTGTCATCGGCGGCCTGGACTGTCGGCACCAGGGCCAGCAAGGCCAGCGCTACTAGGCTCTTGTTCATTTGGTCTCCCTATGGCCTTTGGCCATGTCCAGTGTCAGTTGCTGACGTGCCTGCCAGAGCCGGTCCAATTCGGCCGGGGACGCGTCGTTCAAATAGGCCAGTTGCAGTTGCCTGTCCTGGGCCTGGAGTTCGTAAGGGCCGGCTTCATTAGCCAGGGGCGCTTCGGTCCTTGGCAGCATCACCACGGCTGCCAACACCAGGGCCGCAGCCGTGCCCAGCCAGGGCCAATAGCGGCGCCGGGCAGGGCTCGCCGCCGCAATGTTTTGCCACAAAACCGGGTCAGGATCCGGCGGGGCCAACAGGCCAAGCCGCTGCTTGAGCTCGGCTTCAAATCGTTGTTCAGCTTGCATCTTGCCAACCTCGCTTCTGGGCACCCTGGGCCAACTTGGCCAGGGCCCGCCGGTAACGCTGCCGTACCGCTGCTTCTTTCATTGCAAAGAGCCCGGCCAGTTCGCTGTGCTCGTAGCCCTCTACCGCATGTAGCCAAACCAGGCTGCGGTCCAGTTGCCCCAAGGTCAGCAGCAGGGCTTCCACATCGGCCAGGCTGGCCAAGGCCTGGGTGCCGCCGTCCCAATCCGGTACCAGGAACTCATCGTCCAGGGGCTGGGCCTTTTTCTGGCGGCGCAGCCTGTCCAGGGCCAGGTTAACCGTCAGGGCCTTGAGCCAGGCGCCAAAGCGCTGAGGCTCCTGCAGGTTGGCCAACTGGGCAAAGGCTTTGATAAAAGCGTCCTGCACCAGGTCCTTTGCCTCTTCCCCGTTACTCATCATGGCCATGGCCAGTCGCATTACAGGGCCGTAGAACTGCTGGTACAACTGATGCTGGGCATGCCGCTGGCCCTTTATGGCATCGAGTAGCGTCCTGATGTCGACGGTCTGGGCAAAGCCGGTGGCCACATTGTCCCCCTGTGTTTGCATCTAAGACGAAAGGCCCTCGGGATCTGTGACAACGAAAGTAGAGGATTTGCCAATACTTGGCAGAAAAGGTCACACTGGCAAGGACTTGATGGCCCCTTGGGGCAGGAGCGGCAATGGAAGCAACCCTGACGTACCTATACCACCACCCCTGGTTGATGATGGCGCTGATCGCCCTGACCAGCCTGGGATTGGCCCTGACCCTGATGGCCTGGTTGGCACTGATGACCACCGCCCTTGGTCGCCGCCAATGGGCTTGGGGGCTGGGCATACTGGTGCTCTACCTGCCGGTGGCCCCGGTCTTTGCCTGGCGCTATCCCGCCCTGAATCCCTGGGCTAACCGCCTGTGCTGGGTAGGGCTGCTGTTGATGCTGCCAGTATTGGTGTTGCAGCTGTGGATGCTGTGGCCATAAAGCATAGGGTGTGCCGCCGGGAACAGTTGCGCCAGTTTTGACCCAGCGGAATGGAAAGCCGATCGCAGTTTTTCAAAAAAGGCCGCAAGCAACCGGCAAGGAACCCCGCACTGCCTAGACTTTAGCCGCCCCGCCTCAGGGGCATGGATTGTCTAGAACAAGGAGTTCCTCATGAGCAAGAAGCACGAGAACAACGTCACTCTGGACGCAGCTGACTTCCAAATCGTCAACTACGTCCCCAACTCCCTGGTGATCACCTCCGGCCAGGATGGCGACCAGCCCGCTTCCATTACCCACAAGGCTCCCAAATGGTTGCTGTCCATTAACTGCGGCCGCAAGAGCAGCAGCCAGGTGGCTTCACAATGGGTTAAAGATACCGGGGGCGCCAAGAACAGTTATGCCCCTGACGGGGGTGGCAGCCCGCCGCCGAGCGAGCTCAACTTCTTCTACGCCGTTGACGTCACCACCTACAGCGGTGCCAAGACCCGGCTTTACCTGGGCCAAGGCAACCACGGCCTGACCAATAACTGGTGGGTAGGTGGTCAGGATGTAGTGGCCATCGACAATAAGGCGGTATTGGCCGTTGGCAGCGGCGACAGCCGCGAGGACTTCAGCCTCAGTGGCAACCACGAGACCATCGTCTTTAAGAAAAGCTAAGGCTAAGCCGTTAGTCAGTGCGGTCTAAGGGCCGCATTTTTATTGGCGCCCTTAAGCCCGGAATTTGCCAAATCGGATTAACTATCTGATTTTAAGCAGATAACTGCGTTTAGGCGATCACAAGCATGGCAGTGTACAGCAAGACTGCCGGCCCTTTTCCGAGGCTTTAAACGCA